>JAOAIJ010000023.1 GCA_026414765.1 Clostridia bacterium
TAAGAGACAGGATGATATTCACGGGATCATCTATCTTATGACTTTTGGCTGCGGAGTAGACTCTTTTATAAGCGATTTGGTTGAGCGTAAGGTACGACGTGCACGGGATATTCCATTTGTTGTGCTGACAATAGACGAGCACTCGGGAGAAGCCGGGATGGATACACGGCTTGAGGCATTTATAGACATGATCAGGTGGAGGATTGGTAATGAAGATAACGTTTCCGCACATGGGTAATACCTATATAGTTGCCAAAGCACTGCTTGATGATTTGGGAACAGAATATGTCATACCACCATTCAATAGCAAAAAGACTTTGGAGATTGGGACTAAGTATGCGCCTGAGATGGCATGCTTGCCGCTTAAAATCAATATAGGAAATTATATTCAGGCATACGAGCGTGGGGCAGATTCAATCCTTATAACCGGTGGTTGTGGACCCTGCAGGTTTGGTTATTACTGCGAGATGCACAGAGAAATACTTTCTGATAATGGTTATAAGATGGATGTTGTAGCAATTGAGTGGCCTGACGATGGCTTAAAGGAATTTGCAAGAAGAATTAAAAAGATTGCTGGGAGTATGAATTTATATAAAGTTACTAAAGCTGTAGCCAATGCGACGATAATATCAAAGCAGGTGGATGAGCTTGAGCACTTGAGCTTTAAAGTTAGACCACGGGAAATCAATAAAGGAAGTACTGACAGTGTTTATAAGGCTTTTTTGAACAAGGTCAAAGGAGTTAAGGGCTCTGGTGCTATCAAGAAGTTAATTGAGGAGACCAGAAATGAACTCTTGAATCTACCTCAGGATACGAACTTTGTACCGCTAAAAGTAGGTATTGTAGGCGAAATATATACAACCATAGATCCTTATACAAATTTCAATATTGCAGCCAAGCTTGGTAATATGGGAGTTGAAGTAGAACGGTCCGTTACTGTCAGTGGCTGGATAATAGAGCATATGCTTAAAAATGCACTCCATCTTCCAAGGGACAAGAGCTATGAGGAAGCAGCAAAGCCCTATCTTGGGAGAATGATAGGAGGGCATGCACAGGAGACGGTAGGAAATGCGGTCTTGTATGCTAAAAAAGGATATGATGGCGTTATCCAGGTTTATCCGCTTACATGTATGCCTGAGATAGTAGCAGCAAGTATACTGCCAGCGGTGGAACGGGATTATAACATTCCAATAATGACATTGATAATAGATGAATTATCGGGAGAAGCAGGTTACCAGACACGTATAGAAGCATTTGTGGATCTACTGGTAAAAAGAAGGGAGAGAGCAGCAGTTGAAGGAAAATGGGCATTATCTGGGAATTGATGTTGGATCTGTAAGTACAAATCTTGTGGTTATAGATGAAGATGATAAAGTTTTGGAAAAGCTATATTTAAGAACAGGGGGACAACCCATAAATGCATTAAGAAATGGTATGAAAATGCTGATTGAACGTCTTAACGTAGGAGTGAAGATCAAGGGTGTAGGGACGACAGGAAGCGGCAGACAGCTTGCAAGTGTCATAGTTGGTTCGGATATAGTTAAAAATGAGATTACTTCACATGCGGTAGCAGCTCAAAAATTAGTTCCTGGAGTAAAAACAATCCTTGAAATCGGCGGGCAGGACTCGAAGGTAATAATTCTTAAAAATGGCGTTGTATATGATTTTGCTATGAATACAGTGTGTGCTGCAGGCACAGGATCATTTTTGGACAGACAGGCGGCAAGACTGGAAATTCCTATAGAGGAGTTCGGGAAATATGCACTCAGATCCGGTTCCACAGTGAGGATCGCTGGACGGTGTGCGGTTTTTGCCGAATCAGATATGATTCATAAGCAACAAACCGGCCACAGCATGGAAGACATTATAAACGGTCTATGTGAAGCACTTGTACGCAACTATTTGAATAACCTGGCTAAAGGTAAGGATATTCAGGCACCGGTTGTATTTCAGGGAGGAGTTGCCGCAAACGTAGGAATAGTAGCAGCTTTTGAGAGAGCTCTTGGAACAAAAATAATCATTCCTGAATATCACGATGTTATGGGGGCATTTGGAGCAGCTTTGATTGCGAAGGAAAAGATGGAAGGAGGGGGCTATAAAACAAATTTCTTTGGATTTGAAACGGCTGAAAATGATTACAGAGCAAAAAGTATGGAATGTAGTGACTGCTCTAACATGTGTGAAGTTATTGAAATTACTTCCAATGGAGAAGTAATTGCCCGTTGGGGTGATAAATGCGGCAAATGGGCAAACCTGATAAGTGAAAATCAGATTGTAGGATAAAATCTGTTCAGGATGAAAAAAATGATGAAATTCAGGGCGGCGTGCAGCCGCCTTAAGTATTTACAGAAATAGCTTGTAATGTATGATATAGTTAAGTATATATTCTTGATGAGGTGATGTATGAATAAATACTTTGTAGACCTGCATGTCCATATCGGACGGTCTTCGGAAGGTCGTGAAATAAAAAAAGCAACAGCAAATAATCTGACTTTTGAAAATATAGCCCATGAGTCTTATTACCGTAAAGGAATAGATATAATAGGCGTAGTCGACTGTATTTCTCCCTATGTGCTTGATGATATCGACAACCTCATAGATAGAGGTGAGCTGGTAGAGAAAAAAGGGGGGGGCATGGAATACAGAGGAGGACAGACCCTTATACTGGGGGCTGAGATTGAGACCCATGAAATAAATGGCTGCAGTTCACATTCATTATGTTTCTTTGCACATTTAAGACAAATAAAGGACTTTTCAAATGAAATGAGCAAACATATTAAGAATATCAGATTTTGCTGCTCTATGAGCAGGCTGACAGGCCAGGGACTCTTTAATATAGTAGACTCATTCGGAGGGATTTTTATACCTGCCCATGCTTTTACACCACACAAGAGCTTTTACGGCAATTGCTGCGATACTCTGCATGATATTTTCAACGAGGAATCTTTTGAAAAAATACCTGCGATTGAACTGGGATTAAGTGCTGATTCAAAAATGGCAAGCCATCTGAGTGAGCTGGATGGAAAAGCATTTATCAGTAATTCGGATGCCCACTCACTTCCGAAGATGGGAAGGGAATATAACATTTTTGAGATGGAAGAGCCTACTTATGACGAGATATTAAAAGCTTTGAGGAATGTCAGCGGAAGGCGTATAGCAATCAATTACGGCTTGAACCCTATGCTGGGAAAATACCACCGGAGTTATTGCGAAACTTGTGACAAGCTTATCGAGGGTGAGCCCCCTGTACTAAGATGCCCTGTATCAGAAAAGCATATTGTGGTTGTAGGCGTACGCGACCGGCTCGAGATTATACAGGACCGTAGGGAAGCGTGCATGAAAGGGAGGGCTCCTTATAAATATCAGATTCCTTTAGAGTTTCTTCCTAAAGTAGGTCCTAAAACCATATCAAAACTGATTGATCATTTTGGGACTGAAATGAAAATAATACATGATGCGCCGTTTGATGAACTGAAAAAAGTGGTCAGGGAGGACATCGCTAGAAATATTGTCTTGGCCAGAGAAGGAGAATTAGGAATTGAAGCCGGCGGTGGGGGAGTGTATGGAAGGATAGAAGGGTAAGAGTATAAAGAGACTGTTGAATAACTATTGGTACTAAAGCTAATAATACAACATAATAAGTATTTGGAGGACAAAACAGTGGATAATACTCAAAGAGCCGGTGGTTATATAAGGGTAGAAAATGAAAACGGAAGAAAAGATAGTGCTGAAAAGCAGCGGCAGGTTATTGAAAGCTTTGCCAGATCAAGAGGTATAAATCTGCTGGAATTCTATATTGATAGCGCAAATAGTGCTGACTTGCCTGGGGAAAGAGAAGGCTATAAAAAGCTGAACAATGATATTGTTTCGGGAAGGATAAACACCATCATAACAAATGACCTTTATAAGTTTACGGATGATGACAGGGAGAGACAGGGACTAATGCATAATTTTGCCGAGAAGGGTGTGGAAATATTTCTTGCATCAACAGGTGACTATATTAATCCGAGTGACCCGCTTACAAAGGAGCAGAGGCTGCTGGCCGAGGCTATGAGGAATATGGAGGATGAAAAGGCTAAAGCTGCAAACAATAAAAGCAGGGATGCAGGCAAAATACATTAGATTTTAAAGTGAGGGCTGTATTCACTGTCAACTCCATTTTTTGTCTACTAAAGGTGATGTCATAAAAGACAAAAGAATGTCAAATAATTGCACACCTTTCATATATATGCTATAATATATATATTCTGTTTTAATAAGAAGAACTATTCTTAAATGATTCTATTTTTAGCCTTTAAGCAAAAGTAATTTCTCTCAATCTATTATATGAATAAGTGCCTGATCGCACTAATGCGTTTAATATAGGAAAGTTTTTGCAAATCATGGTATTTATCCGATTTGAAAGTGTTAATTGCGAATAATTTGGATTGACAAAAAGTGGTTGAAAAAAACTGGGTAATATTGAAAACCATATATTCTGTTCAAAACAAAAAACTGGGGGAGATTTTGTGATGGAAAAAGAAGCAAAGGCTGCATACAACGTAAAAAAGGCGCATTTGGTAAATATCTCTGGAGTATTTATAGTTGCTATAGTACTCTCCATACTGGCACTTTCAGCCAGAGGATGGCCGGGTGCTGCAGAAACTGTATATAAAAGTATTGTTACGAGTGTAGTATTAGCAGTTATTTTCTTTATTCCGATTAAAGATGGTATTAAAGCAATGATATTCAGCTTGGTTCCGGCTATTATCTCTGTTATTTCCTTTTTATCGGATGCTCCCTTCTTAATCGGGTTTCATTATCTGATCTTTTTTTCCATCGCGATGATAACTCTGTATTTTGACAGCAAGCTCATTATTATATTTGGTGTTATATTGAACATACTGATTTTACTAGTGTGGAAACTGGCCACACAGAGCCTTTTTATGGGATATTATCTGAATCTGGGATCTTTGTTCGGTTTGCTTGTTTATATCAACTGCATACTGGGAATTTTGTACCTGCTTACAAAATGGGGCAGAGCATTAGTTGATGATTCTATACAGAAAGAGAAAAAAGCAAAAGAGCTTTTGGAAAAGTTGAATCTTACCATGCGGGAAGTTGATAAAGGCTCAATAACACTAAATGAAAATGTAGCATTCTTTAATAAAAATATACATAACACAAAAGAGGCGATGACAGGTATTAACAACGCTATGCAGGAAATGGCAAAGGGTGTAAATGAGCAAGCTGAGAATATCAATAGCATGTTCGAAAAGATGTCGGTGGTTTCAAATGAAGTAAATGAAATCCTTGATTTATCCCGGAATAATGCAAAGGAAACATCTGAGGTAACAGCGAAAGTCACAGAAGGCTCAGGCAAGATGGAGAATATGAATTCCCAGATGAACATCATATATCAGGCAGTAAGTACATCATTAATTACGGTAAATGAGCTTGAAACTAATATTTCTGATATAAATAGATTCCTTGAGGGAATAAGGCAAATTGCCGAGCAGACAAATATGCTCGCTTTAAATGCCGCAATTGAAGCAGCCAGGGCAGGTGAGCAGGGAAAAGGGTTTGCTGTTGTTGCAGAAGAGGTAAGAAAGCTTGCTGAGAAAAGCTCAAATACTGTCAAAGACATAAATGAAATCATTAAGGAAATAAACTCAAAAACAGGCCTGGTAGTTGAAAAGGTGACACTTGGAGATGATGCTGTAAAAACTGGAAATCAGTTGATAAAAGATGTGAATGAATATTTTAAATCGATTACGCAAGCCTTCAGTAGGACGAATTTACTTTTGACCAGAGAAGAGAAACTTGTGGAGGATATGAATGAAAAGTTTTCTTCAATAATAGAGAAAATAGAAAGCATAGCAAGTATATCTGAAGAACAGGCGGCATCAATCCAGGAAATTTCAGCTACAGTGGATAATGAGCACAATAATATAGTCAGTCTGAGTGGTTTGGTTCAGGAGATACAAGACCTGAGTGATACGTTGAAGGAGCTTTCAAAGACAAATTGAAAACACCTTCGGAAAATTTATTGAATCAACTTCTATACTTTAATAAAAGGTAAAAGGGCTGTTTACAGCCCTTTTACCTTTCCTATGGACATCACCTTTCCGGTTATTAATTGTACCCATGGTCTCCAAATGGCTGGAGTATATCAAGCCACTTTTTTTCAAGCTTTTTCAATTCATCTTTTATGTCAAAAAATTCATCTTCCTTCTTTTCAAGTTTTTCCAGCACCTCAATTACAAAAGCATCTTTGCCGTATTCTTTATATTCCTTTTGAAGTTTGTTGTTGGGAAAACTTCCGGAATCCAATTGAGTCCTTTTTCCATTCAAAGATTTAAGATTAGGAGTGTTTCCTACTAAAATTCTGTTGTTGATCACATTTTTTATCTGATATATTCCAGCTTCGGGCTTTACTTCCTTATACTGCTGCTTTAATTCTTTTTTTCTATCCATACTTAATTCCTCCTTTTTAGTAGAATCGTTTTTAAGCCAATATTGGCTTCCATCAGGTTTTCTGTCCAAAAAGCCATATTCAATCAGATATCTTCTCAAGGTTACAAAATCGTCATATATAGCCTTAAGTATTTTATTTACTTCCTTTTCCGTATATATTTTCTTACTTTCGAACTTCTTTGCAATTTCTCTCAGAACCACGATCTTATATTTCTCTTTTATTGAGAATGTTTTAAGTGGACCGGTTACTCCTTCAGGAAAGAACTTCATTAATATCTCATCGTTTTCCTCCTCGGTAATTCTGTAGCGGTCATCTACCATCCTGTTTGTTTTACTGGGATTCAAAATTGCAGGGGCATGCTTGTCTTTCTCCTTCAGGAGTTCCATCATTACTAAAAACACTTTAGACTGACGCTCTTTCTCTTTTAATGCAAAACGGTGATTGCGGATAGTAGAACTACTGCCGATGCCTAACTCTTCCTGTACTTCCTTGTCGCTTTTACCCTGGTAGAAAAGCTTGAGAAGTTTATTCTGATGATCCGACAGACCAGTAATTCTTTTATCCAGACCGGTCAGGTGTTCAAACACCGACTGGTGAGACTTGTTTATGTGTATTTGCATATACTTCTCAGCTTCATAAAGAATTCCATTTTCAGGGTAGATAATGCCTTTTTCGATTTTTTCCCCACAGAGCAAACATACATAATAATTATCTTTTCCCATATATCCACATTTCAACTCCTCTAATGTGGCATTCCAAAACAATTCAGAAACCTCCATTAAATAAACACATCCTTTCAAAGTTTGCTGTACAGTAGACATTATATTATTCTGTCTATAACATGTCAATACATAATATTTTGTGATTATGTTTATGTATTAACTATTAAGATTGTTTATCGATTATTTTATAAATGAGGTATTAGGTATATATCTTTAGAATAATATATCGTATACATTAACAATGTTAATAGGGGAAGAGGGCTGGTTGACAAATTATTGACTATGGTTACATAAATAAATTTTATTTTACTAAATAGGATGTAATCGGTTGCATAAGTTGTAATATCTGTTATAATTAAAATGACTAAAAATGTGAATAATAAGGTTGGGTAAATCATGGGAGTTAAAATAAAAGATGTAGCTAATGCAGCAGGGGTATCTACAGCTACTGTATCCAGAGTTATTAATAACAGCCCTCTCATACATCCTGATACCGCAGAGAAGGTAAGAAGAGCGATGAGGGAATTAAATTATTTTCCTAACAGTATAGCAAGAAGTTTTGCAAACCAAAGTACATACAATATCGCACTTATCGTGGATATAAATAATTCAGACGCTTTTGCAAATCCGTTTTTCTATCAGGTACAGTTTGGCATTGAAAAGATAATCTGTTCTCGTGGATATAATCTTATGATCATAAATGAAGGATCAATGAACAACCATGAAACCGCTATAAGCAGAATAATTTTAGAGAAAAAGGCAGATGGTGTAATCTTTCCGGGATTTATGCTAAAAGCAAGTATAGTAAAAAAAATGGATGAGTTGAATTTTCCTTTTGTCGTAATAGGTGAGGCAGAAAACAAGTTTAATGTCAACCTGATAGATGTAGATAACAGGATGGGGGGAGAAATTGCAGCCAGTCATCTGATAGAAAACGGCTACAAAAAAATTGCTTTTATAGCAGGAAACCCTAAAGATATGTTTGATAAACAAAGAATAAAGGGATACAGAGATGCTCTGATACAGCATGGCATCGAATACAGAGACAGTTATGTAAAGGAATACGTTTGCGACATAGAAGATGGTACCAGAATAATGAAGGAGTTGCTCTCCAGCAAGGATTGCCCTGATGCAATAGTGTTTTCCAGTAATTTAGCGGCTTTTGGAGCAATAAAAGTTATAAAGAACAGCGGATTGGATGTGCCTAAAGATATAGGGATTGTGAGTTTTGACAGTTATCCGGCTACAGAGTTTTCCGACCCTAAAATCACAACCGTTGATATTGATGTCTTTCAGTTAGGAGCACAAGCAGCAGTAATGCTATTAAAAGAGTTTGAATTGCCTTCCAGCATAAAACAAAAAACCTTGATTTCCGTAAAATTAATAAGTAGAGGATCTGCAGAAAAAAGAAGCTGATACATCTACTGATACATCTAATTATATCATTCTATTCAACAACAGACGGAGGAATATTTATGGTACCTGAGGCAATTATACACAATCTTACCAGGGATTTTGCTTACCCTTTAGAAAAAAACAAATTGCTGATAAAGCTTAAGATCAAGCGCGGCGACGCGACCAAGTGTACCCTGGTATACTGGAACAGGCACAGGCTGGAGTCAGAGGGGAAACTTCACGCTGTTATGAGGTGTTATGCAAGAGACTTCTTGTATGATTATTATGAAACTGTTATAGATACTGTAGAAATAACAAAATATATTAAGTACTTATTCTGTATAGAAGATGAAAGCAATACGGTATGGTTAAATTATTATGGTGTAAGTGAAAAAGAACCTGAGGACGGGTTCTTTGAATATAATTATACAAATGATAATGATGTCTTTAGGACACCGGACTGGGTAAGTGATGCCATTGTATATCATATTTTCCCTGAGAGGTTTTGCGACGGTGATGCTAGTAATAATCCCGAGAATGCTGTGCCGTGGGGAAGTACTCCTACTGGCCACAACTTTATGGGTGGTGATCTTAAAGGGATTGCTGAGAAGATTGAGTATATCGCTGATTTGGGCGTAAATATGATATATCTAAATCCGATTTTTGAGTCTTGTTCCAATCACAAATATGACACTACCGATTACTTCAAAATTGATCCTCAATTTGGTGATCTAGATGATTTAAAGAATTTAGTGAAAAGGTGTCATGAGAAAGGTATAAGGATTATTCTGGATGGTGTATTTAACCATTGTGGAATTTTATCGGGACAATTTCAGGATGTAATTGAAAAAGGGGAGAAATCTCAGTATAAGGATTGGTTTTTTATAGAAAATTATCCTGCAAACCCGCAAATCATGAACTATGAATGTGTAGGATATTATAATTGCATGCCTAAATTGCGGATGAGCAATCCTGAGGTTCGTAAGTATTTTCTTGATGTAGTTCGATATTGGATGGAGGAAACTGGTATAGACGGATGGCGTCTCGATGTTTCTGACGAAATAGAAGCGACTTTTCTCAGGGAAATGAGGGCATTAACCAAATCAATTAAAGCGGACAGTTTCATACTTGGAGAAACATGGAAGGAAAATCTTGAAATGCTGAAAGGCGATCAGGTTGATTCCATTATGAACTATCTGTTCTGGGACTCCGTGGTAGGCTTTTTTGCTAAAGGCAGCATAGAAAGTCAGGAATTTAATAATAGGATTAACAGATTTTTAGGCAATTACTCCAGGCAGGTAAGGTTTTCGCTGTATAACCTTATAGGGAGTCATGATACAACCCGTTTCTTAACATTTTGCAATGGTGATCATAGAAGAATGAAAGCTGCTATAGCTTTTCAGATGTGTTTTCCAGGAATTCCTGCCATTTATTACGGTGATGAGATAGGAATGGACGGAGAGAATGACCCGGGCTGCAGACGTACAATGATATGGGATGAATCGCTATATAATAGAGAATTGCTTGAATGGTACAAAAAGCTTGTGAAAATAAGGAAATCAAGCGAGGTACTAAGACAGGGAGACTACAAATGTAACTATTGTAACCCGGATAACGGGGTATATGCATTTTTCAGGGAACTGGGCAACGATAGATTCTACATTGTTATTAACAGTACTGAAAATGCAGTTGATATGGAATTACCCATTATTGAGGGGCGTAGTGGCAAAAAACTTAAGGATGAAATAAGCGGAAATGAATTTGAAATAGAACCCCTTAGAGGGGATAGCTACTATAATGATGATATATATAGTTATTCAGGAGTTGTAAACCTGAATGTTCAAGCCTTTCAGGTGTATATCCTGCCAAATAACCGTTAGGAAAGCAGGGAAGATATCCCTGTTTTTCTAACGTTACAGCATAGAAAAGTAATCATTTTGCAATCAAAAATATTAATAAATAAAATTATTTCTTATATTGACAATTAGTTCTAAATAATATATCATTACATATAATGATAACAAACAGTAATTTATGAAACCGGTTACAATTTATTTTTTCTTTAACAGATTTATTATAGAAAGATATATAAAAAAGTATGAAATCAAGATAATCAAAGATCAGTCTGAAGAGTGTGCATGTTGTATGTATTCTACCTAATAACCTAATTTCCCGTTTTAATGATATAGTTATGTTTTTTATAATAAAAGAACCAAAAATGCAAATAGATAGCTAGTATTGTTAGATGCATAGCAAAATAGATGTAACAGCTTACATTTGTTTTGCAATTAAACAGATAAGAAGCTCTTGTTTATATAGAGTTTTTTATAAAAAATAAAAGGGGGAATAAACATGTTTAACAATGTAAGAAAAAGACTGTCAACTGCAGTGGTTATGTTACTTGTAGCAGCATTAGCTGTAGGAAGTACTGGATGTGGTAAAACAAGCGAAGCTGGTGCGGAAGCTACAAAAAGTGAACAGACAGCTGCAGCAGCAGAAACAACTGCAACAACTGAAGCAGCAACAGAAGAACTAAAACCTGAAGCTGGTGCAAAACTTAAGGTATGGGATGCAGGCGGATCAGAAAAAGACTGGATGAAAGAAGTAACCAAGAAGTTTGAAGAACAGTATGGAGTACCTGTAAAGTTTGAAGGAATCTCACTTGGAGACATTCCTGCAAAATTGAAAACAGATGCACCTGCAAAGCTTGCTGCAGACGTTTTCTGCGTAGCACATGACAATATGGGCGGACTTGTAAAAGCAGGTCTTGTATACCCTAACGATGTATCCGATATGAATGAATTCGTTGATGCTGCAAAAACAGCTGTAACTTATGAAGGCGTAGTATACGGATATCCTGCAACACTGGATACATATGCAATGTTCTACAACAAAAAGCTTATTAAAGAAGCTCCAAAGACTTTTGATGAAATAATAGAGTATAGTAAAACATTTAATGATTTAAAACAGAAAAAATACGGCTTTATGTTTGAAGTAGGAAATCTATACTTTAACTATGCATTTGTAGCTGGTTTTGGCGGATATGTTTTCGGAAAAGACGGAACTGACGCAAACGACATCGGCATAAATAACGAAGGCACAGTTGAAGCATTTAAATATTTACAGAAAATAAAAGAAATTCTTCCTTTGAATTCTGCAAATATTACTTATGATATCAAAAATGCTTTATTTAAAGAAGGCAAACTTGCTTTTGATTTGAATGGTCCTTGGGCTGTAGACGGATACAGAGATGCTAAAGTTGATTTCGGAGTCTGTCCATTGCCTACACTTCCAAATGGAAAACAACCTGTAAGCTTCTCAGGTGTACGTACATATTTCGTAAACTCTTATACACAGTATCCAAACGCAGCTAAACTCTTTGCAAAATTCATTACTTCAAAAGATATGCTTAAGCTCAGATATACAATAACTCAGCAGATACCGCCAAGAGTTGACTTGATGGACGATGCCGACATAAAGAGCAATCCTATGTCTGCAGCTTTCCTCGAACAGGCTAAGAGCTCACAGCCTATGCCTTCAATTCCTGAAATGAGTCTTGTATGGCCTCCTGTAGGGAATGCTCTGCAAGAAAACTGGAATAAGGGTGGAGATCCTAAACCACTGTTGGATAAAGCAGTTCAGAATATTAAAGATTCTATTTCAAGACAAGCAAAATAGTTCTTTAGATTAGGAGTATAGACAGTGGAATGTTTGTCCACTGTCTATATCTCTAATTGGCTACATTTTCCCGCAGCTGAACAGCTGATTTCCAAACAATTTCCTTTTGAAAGGCGTGTAATCATATGAATCAACATACAAGAAATGCAACACTGCTATCAATACTCTTTATGGGTTTAGGACATATATATAACAAGCGGATTGTAAAAGGTATTATTTTTGCGGTAATTGAACTTTTTTTCATTATAGTTGTTTTGCCGATGGAGATAAAGAATATCAGAGGATTGATTACTTTGGGAGATATACCCCAGAGAATGATAAAGGGAAAAATCGTACAAGGTGACCATTCTGTTTTTATGCTCATATATGGTATAGTTGCCATAATAATTGCCTTTATTTTTATTATTTTATACTTAATAAACATATCAGATGCACGTAATGGCGGAAAACTGAGAGACAAGGGCCGGAACAGCAAAAATATTGAAGGTGATGTCTTCTCTGCGCTGGACAAGAGATTCCCTTATATTCTTCTTACCCCGGCGGTTGTTTTCACACTTTTTCTCACAGTGCTACCATTGCTTTTCGGTATATTAATCGCATTTACAGACTATTCATCACCAAATCACATTCCGCCTAGAGCGCTGGTTAATTGGGTAGGTCTACAGAATTTTATAAACCTTTTTAAAATATCTTCGCTAAAAACTACCTTCCTTGGAGTTTTGTCATGGACGATAATATGGGCGATAATTGCTACACTTACGACTTTTTTTGTCGGTTTAATATTTGCCGTCATCATTAATTCCAGTGCGGTAAAGATAAAGAAATTCTGGCGTACAATATATATAATACCATGGGCAATGCCGTCATTCATATCGGTATTAATGATGCGTAACATGTTTAATGGCGAATTCGGTCCCATAAACAAATATCTTTCCGCTTTAGGAGTACCTGCTATCGGATGGTTTTCTGATCCTACCTGGGCTAAAATTACGTGTGTACTGGTAAACATCTGGTTTGGTTTTCCATATTATATGGCTTTGATGTCAGGTATACTTTCCGGTATATCAAAGGATATGTATGAAGCTGCAGAAATAGAAGGAGCAAGTCCTTTCCAACAGTTTAGGAATATAACGCTTCCTATGGTTATGTTTGCTACGGCACCGCTTCTGATTATGGCTTTTTCATTCAATTTCAACAATTTCAACCTGATATACCTTCTTACTAACGGTAATCCTGTAAACCCGGATTATACTTATGCCGGAGCTACGGATATACTGTTGTCATGGCTATATAAACTTACACTTGAGCAGAGCCAGTTCCAGTTGGCATCGGTTGTTTCTATCCTGATTTTCTTGGTAGTAGCAACAATATCTGCAATTAATTTCTTGAACACCAGAGCTTTCAAAGAGGAGGACATGATCCAATGAAGAAACAAACATTTGGTAAAGGGGTTATGCGCGTAATAATAAATGTAATCCTGGTAGTAGCAGCTATAGCATCCTTATATCCTATTCTATGGATTGTAATGTCTTCCTTTAACCCGGGGACATCTTTATTCAGTTCTACTATTTTTCCTTCCAGTCTAACTTTAAGTCACTATGTAGATCTTTTTACTAAAAATGCCTTTGGAACCTGGTATATAAACACATTTAAAATAGCAGTGTTCACAACAATACTTTCAGTATTCTTTATTACAATTACTGCATATGCTTTATCACAGTTCCGATTTAAGGGCAGACGTTTCGGCTTGTTATCCATGCTTGTATTACAGATGTTTCCGGGGTTTATGTCGATGGTAGCGATTTATTTGCTTCTTCTGCAGCTTGAATTGCTGGACACTCATCTGGGACTCATTTTGGTATATGCAGGAGGATCAATACCTGGTGGGGCATGGATAGTTAAGGGATATCTTGATGGTATACCCCGTTCTATGGCAGAAGCGGCAAGGATAGACGGTGCAAATAATTTCCAGATATTTGCAAAGGTAATGATGCCTTTATCCGTACCAATTATTACATTCATTTCACTGACGAGCTTTACCGGACCTTGGATGGATTTTATCTTTTCCCGGTTGGTACTTCGTTCGGATGAAAAGATTACACTGGCAATCGGGCTTTTTGGCATGGTAAGTGACAGGATGCATACCGATTTTACCACTTTTGCCGCAGGTGCAGTGTTGGTTGCGGCGCCGATTACTATTTTATATACGGCTTTGCAGAAATTTATAATTCACGGCTTGACAGAAGGCGCGTCAAAGACTTAATAAAAAAATTGATGGGGGTTATATGTTTACGACAGAGTTTGATAGACTTTATGCTTATGAAGGTAATGATCTAGGTTTTACATACACAAAAGCAAAAACAACATTCAGATTATGGGCACCTATTGCTGAAAAAGTGACACTTGTTACTTATGATAATGGGGATATTGAATGTAAATGTTCAATGTCAAGCCATGAAATGCAAAAGGATGTAAAGGGTACATGGGTTGTTACTCTTGAGGGTGACCAGAATGGGGTTTTCTATACATATAGGATTAAGAATCCCGGGTATGATGAAGCGGAAGCTGTAGACCCCTATGCAAAAGCACTGGGAGTCAACGGAGACCGTTCTGCAGTTATCGATTTATCCCAAACAAATCCCAGGGGGTGGGAAAATGATGTAAAACCATTTTTCAGCCATCCTGTGGATGCAGTTATTTATGAAATTCATGTCAGGGATTTATCCATTAATGAAGATTCAGGAATAATTAACAAAGGAAAATATATAGCATTTACTGAAGAGGGTACCAGGAGTAAGACAGGGGTTACAACCGGAATCGATCACATCAGTGAGATCGGCATTACCCACCTGCAACTTCAGCCTGCATATGACTATGCATTGCTTAATGAAAAGGTTTTTGATAAGTCCAAGTACAATTGGGGCTATGATCCTAAGAACTATAATGTTCCTGAGGGTTCTTATGCTACTGACCCTTATATGCCGGGTATCCGTGTTAAAGAGTTCAAAATGATGGTTCAGGCTCTTCATGCAAAGGGAATCCGCGTAGTTATGGATGTAGTATACAATCATACATATGAAAATTATAAGTCAATATTTCATAAGGTTGTGCCTGGATACTACTACAGAATGAAGGAAGACGGAACATTCCACAATGGTTCTCACTGTCACAGTGAAACAGCATCTGAAAGAGCGATGATGCGAAAATATATAGTTGATTCCGTAAAGTATTGGGTTGAGGAATATCATATAGACGGTTTCAGGTTTGATTTGATGGGATTGCATGATATTACTACAATGAATGAAGTGCGGAAGGCTCTGGATGAAATTGATCCTACCCTTATTCTGTATGGCGAAGGTTGGGATATGGGAAATCATCCGAGAGAGGTAAGAGCTATCCAGGATAATGCAGCAAAACTTGAGAGGATAGGGTTGTTCAATGACAGAGTGAGAGACAATCTGAAAGGGATATATAATGACCCTCTTACTCATGGGTTTGTTGATGGGGAAAAAGGACTCGAACTGGAGGTAATGAAATGTGTTACGGGAAGCATTCATTACAATGATAGAATTTCCAGCTATAACATATGTCCTGCACAAAGTATAAACTATGTGGAATGCCATGACAATCATACTCTTTGGGATAAGCTGGAACTGGCCAATCCCGGTCTGAGTGAGGATGAGCGTATAAAAATGCACTTGCTTGCAAATACAATAATACTTACTTCTCAGGGAGTGCCGTTTTTACACGCAGGTTCTGATTTCTTAAGGACGAAATATGGTGTTTATGACAGTGTAAATTCTCCTGACAGTATAAATCAATTGGAATGGGAAAGAAAAGCTCAATATATCGATGTATTCAATTACTATAAAGCACTTGTAGGGCTCCGGAAAAACCATCCTGCCTTTAGGATGCGTGAGGTTGAATTGATAAGGAATAATATCATATTTACCAACATGCCTGAAAACGTTGTCGGCTATGTAATAAATGGAGCTGCAAATAACGACAATTGGAAGAATATTTTTGTAGTGTACAATGCAAATAATGAGGATAAAACTTTAGAGATACCCTATGCTAGCTGGAATATTGTAGTTAAGGGTAAAAAAGCAGGCGAGGATGCTCTGGAAACCTTGACTGATTCTAAAATAACTGTTCCGGCGTTAAGTGCTATTGTAATGCATACTGAAAACAAAATAGATTATGACAGTATCAGGATATTTTGATTTTGAAAAATAAACTTATAGTAATAATCAATATACGCTTTTTATAGTGAAGCAGCTTTAAAGCTTAGTATAAATTTCGTTATGAGTCGCAAGACTTATCAGAGTTTGATTAATGTAAACAACTTCTGTAATTGACTTTTTAGTTGTTTATCTACAAAGTAAATACCACAGATGCTTTATAAAAGTATACCAGCAGCATATAAAAGATAGAAACTATAAATAGGCTTTTGCAAAGACAAATTATGTATCTGCTATTCTTGCTTTGACATGCAATCATAAAATCATATTAATAGGGTGTTATTTGTCACCAGTCATATGAAATGCAATTTGCCTATTTATAGTTACTATATATTTTTGCTTTTTAAAGGGGAACCTTATATGTTAAATACAAAATTTCTGTTTCCGTCTACAGTTATGATCGAACCTGGAAATAGCTGCAATCTGAAATGTAAGATGTGTGAAGCGGGTTGTTCTATTACAACGAATAAGGAAAAGGCATTTATGACTCCGGAACAACTGAAGATAATTCTGAATAAACTAGAAAGATATGTAGTAAATATCGTATTTCAAGGTGACTGCGAACCTACTCTGAATCCGCACCTGCCTGAACTTATAAAAACAGCATCGGAATATGCAAAACAGATAAGTATTGTTTCCAATGGTACTTTGCTTAATGAAAGAAAAGTAAGAAGTTTTATCGAAAACGGACTTTCATGGTTTGCCATTTCTATTGATGATCACCGTCCTGAGGTATACAATTCCATAAGAATTGGCGCTGATTATGAAAAGCTTATTGAAAATCTGAAAGTAATTCTAAAATTACGTGACACCGAGACACCAAAAGTTAATGTTGTAGTGCATAAGATAGTATTTCCGGAAGATACACCTGATACTTTAAAGGAGTTTTTACGTACTTTCTATTGTAAATTCGGTGTGAATAAAATTGTGCTTGTACCGCTTGTAAAAGAAGGGGTTATTCAGATAAACAACTGGATTGAAATGCGGAACCGACTTGAAAATGAGCTTCTGCAGGAAGGTATAGATATCAATTTGCGTGACTTTGCAAGCTATCCGTATAAGACTCTATATAAGTACTGTGGGACAAGCCTGTTCTTCGTCAATCATAAAGGTTATTTCAGTCCATGCGGAATGCATTCCCAGACGTGTAAAGGGTTTGGAAATCTTCTGAAGGAGGAACTTGAAGATATAGCCAGCAAGGATTCCTTTATCAACTATCATAAGTTCTGGTCTGAAAGACGGTACAATGACGATGTTCCAGAGATATGTGAAGGCTGTTTTATTTTCAGCGGGTCTTACTTTTCATACTGCCTTGATGAAGGAATAAATGCTGCAAGAGTATTTTCGAACAAGTAATCATGAAAAAAACAGACGTACTTTATAAGTAAAACATAAACTTGAAATAATAGAGTGATAAGGTTTGAGCAATTAATATACAAAACCGGACAATTGCCGTCACGTGTTCTTTTAAGTTGGTATAGGAGTGAAATCAGTGCATAAAGACCATAGTAAGGAATTCTACCCATTGTCTCATCCACAGAAAAGAATATGGTATGTGGAAAACGCATATCCTGATACTTCTTTACATAATATTGGCGGTTATGCAAAAATTAATGGAAAAGTAGATTTCGAATTACTGGAAGAATCAATAGAGATTTTTATTAATAAAAATGAAGCAGTCAGACTAAGACTTAAGGAAGAAAACGGCGAAATAAAGCAGTACGTATGCCAGAATCCGCATTACAGGATAGACTTTTTGGATTTCAGTAAATACAGTAACCCGGAGGAAGAATTTCAAGCTTGGGTAAGGACAGAGTTTGAAAAGGGAATCAAGCTGGAAGAGGATAACCTCTTCTACTTTGCGTTATACAGAGTCAATGATGCCTTTAATGGGTATTTGGCTAAACTGCACCATATTATTTCTGATGGCTGGTCAATAAATATCATGACAGAACAGCTCTGCGACACGTACACCCGGCTTATGAATGATATGGAAGTGGGCGGAGAGAGTGAAAATTCTTACCTGGAATATTTAGATAGCGAGAACAGGTATATAAGCTCCGAGAGGTTTATAAAGAATAAGAGGTTTTGGAATGAAAAATTCAATACATTGCCTGAATTAATGAATAAAACTTCTTCCAATATAAAAGGGAAAAGAAAGACATTTGTTCTGGATGATGAGTTTTCAGATAGTATTAAGGTTTTTATCGGTAAAGAAAGAATATCCCTGAATACTTTTTTTATATCAGTCTTATTAGCTAGTCTGCATAAAATTGAACAAAAGGATGATATAGTAATCGGTTCGCCGGTATTGAACAGGTCTGGTAAAAAAGAAAAAAGTATGATCGGAATGTTTACCAGTACTATGCCTTTCAGATTTTGTATCGACAGCAACAGTACCGTGTCGGACTTTATAGGAGAAGTAAACAGGGAGATAATGCAATGTTATTTTAGTCAAAAATATCCATATGATTTTCTTGCAAGCGATCTGGAACTTAAGAGGAAAGGATATGACAGCCTGTTTCAGGTATGTGTAAACTACTATAATACGCACCTTAGCAAGGAAATAAACGGAATTTCCGTTGAAAGTGTGGAAGTGTACAACGGCTGCCAGTTGTATTCACTTCAACTGGTTATTAAGGACTGGACGGATACTGGGAAACTGACTTTGGATTTTGACTATAAAACTGATGACTACTCCGAATTTCAGATCGAAAGTATGTACAGCATTGTTATGAATATTACACGCCAATTCATAACTAATCCGGATATGAGAATAAAGGATGTAGAGATTCTCTCAAAAAAGGACAAAGACTGTTTGATTTATGAGCTGAATGACACAGGAGCCGTATATCCGGGAGAGAAGACGATTTATGGGTTGTTTGAAGAACAGGTAAAGAAAACGCCTGATAGGATTGCTGTTGCTTATGAAGATTTGCAGCTGACTTACAGGGAGTTGAATGAAAAGGCAAATCAGCTTGCCGGCATGTTAAGAAGAAAAGGGGTAAAACCTGATGGTATTATAGCTTTAATGGTAACCCATTCACTTGAGGCTGTTATTGGCATTCTGGGAGTATTGAAGTCCGGAGGAGCGTATCTTCCGGTAGACCCTTCATATCCTGCAGAAAGAGCTAATTATTTGCTCGAGGACTCCGGAGCAAAAATTTTGCTAACAAATACTGATCTGAAAGATGGTATGGAGTTTAATGGCGAAATTATCAATATAGGTGATAAAGAAATATACTGTGGTACAACCAATAATATAGAGGCAGTAAATTCACCCAATGACCTTGCATATGTCATATATACATCCGGTTCTACCGGCAAACCTAAAGGGGTTATGATAGAACACAGAGGACTTGTTAATTACATATGGTGGGCAAAAAGAATGTATATTCCCAAAGAGGATGAAATCTTTGCATTATATTCATCTCTTTCTTTTGATCTTACAGTTACTTCAGTTTTCACACCATTAATCTGCGGAAGCAAAATAGAGATATATAGTGATGACGGCTCGGAATTTATTCTTTATAAGATTCTGAGAGAAAACCGCGTAACGGTTGTCAAGCTTACTCCGGCTCACCTGTCATTGCTGAAGGATATGGATAACAGCAATTCGTCGGTTAAAAGGTTTATTGTGGGTGGAGAAGACTTGAAAACCGGCCTTGCCAACAGTATACATAAGAGTTTTAATGGGAAAATAGAAATATTCAACGAATATGGCCCTACCGAAACTGTTGTAGGCTGTATGATTCACAAATATGATCCAGAAAAGGATACAGGAGGATCTGTGCCTATCGGTCATCCTGCAAGCAATGTTCAGATTTATATTCTGGATAGATTCCTGAATCCTCTGCCTGGAGGCACTATTGGAGAAATGTATATATCCGGAGACGGCGTTGCAAGAGGATATCTGAACAGACAGCAGCTGACAGATGAACGTTTTATATGCAATCCATTTATTGCAGGACAGAAGATGTATAAAACAGGGGACCTTGCCAGACGTTTGGATGACGGGAAGATAGAGTATTCTGGCAGAGCTGACCATCAGGTAAAAATCAGAGGATACCGTATAGAACTTGGGGAAATAGAGAGCCAGCTGATGAGGCATGAAAGTATAGAAGAGGCTGTAGTTATTGATTGTACTGATTCTACCGGATCTAAGTTTTTGTGCGCATATGTCGTTCCAGGCAATGATTTTAATATTTCCGGCATACGTGAATTCCTTTCAAGATATTTACCTGACTATATGGTTCCCTTGCATTTTATTGCTATGGAGCAGCTTCCTTTGACGGTGAACGGCAAAGTAAACAGGGATTCGTTGCCTGCTCCTGTAAGTATTGCAGGGGATGAAAGACCTGTTATATATAAAAATGAGAGTGAAGAGAAGGTAGCTGAGGTTTTTAGACAAATACTCGGTGTAGATAGAATGGGAGCAAGTGATAATTTTTATCACTTCGGAGGGGATTCCATTAAGGCAATACAGGTGGCAGCCAGGCTTGGCGAGATGGGACTGGGCGTAAAAGTGAAGGATGTCATGGCAAATCCTTCTATTGAACAGCTGGCAGTTATCGCAGGAAAAGGTAAAAGGGCTTCTGCTGCTACACAAGCTCCATGTGAGGGAAGTGTAGGACGTATGCCTATTATATCCTGGTTTTTTGCACAGAATTTTAAGAATATAAATTACTGGAACCAGTCTGTTTTTCTGACTCTTAAACAGGATATTGGTACGATTGAAATAAAGAATGCCGTAAATGCTATTATAAGGCATCATGATTCACTGAGGTTGAATTATGATGCCGGCAGGGCTGAACTTTTTTATAATAATAAACACCTTACAGAAGAATATGAAGTACAGGAATTTAATCTGTCGGCTTTTACACCGGATGAGCAGCAGGTATGGATAGCCAGATATTCAGAACAGATTAAGGCCAGTATGGATATTGAAAACGGAGTGTTATTTAGAGCAGGAGTTTTTATTACCGGTCATACACAAAACAGAAAACTGCTTCTTACAGCGCACCATATTGTCACAGACGGGGTATCGTGGCGGATAATGCTAGAGGATTTTGACAGGCTGCTAAGATGTGGAAACGCCAGCAATACTGAATTACTTCCTGCCAAAACATGCTCTATGAAGGTATGGGCGGAGCAGCTTGGACAGTATAGCTTGAAAAGCGTTCTTAAGGAGCGTGAATATTGGGATTCAGTTATTAAAGATGTTTTTGCTTTTCCTATAGATTTCAATACTGGAGACGATTCTCTTGAGTATTGCGACATAGTTACTGGAAGTCTCTGTGAGAAGGAAACGGAAGCTCTGCTAAAGAATGCAAATAATGCATATGGTACAAAGCCGGATGAACTATTGGTTGCCGCACTAGCCCATACAGTGGAAAGCTTAACGGGAATGAAAGACATAGTTATAGAACTTGAAGGCCACGGGCGTGAGGATATATTTGAAGATATCGATGTTTCGAGGACTGTCGGCTGGTTTACAAGTATCTATCCTGTCAGGCTAAGAATGAATGAAACGGACATGGATTTGCAAATCAAATCTCTTAAAGAGCAAATAAGAGGTATTCCAAACAAGGGTATAGGTTTCGGGATACTAAAATATCTGAACGGAATTTTGAGATATGACGGGCAAAAACATATAAGGTTTAACTACCTTGGTGATTTTAAGAATATATCAAGCAGCAGCGTATTTGAAGTTTCAAACGGGATTACCGGCTCCGATTGCTGTAAAAGCAATCATATGACCTGCCGGCTTGATATTAATGCAATGGTTTTTGAAGACAAGCTTGAGATATCAATAACCTATAGTAAAAACAAATATACTGGGGAAACCGTACAAAAATTTATAGATACATTTATAGAAAGAATCAGGGAAATCATCAGTTATTGCTGCAGTAAGGACCAGGTGGAGTTTACTCCATCAGATTTCGATACTATAGAAATTTCTCAGAACGAGTTGGACAATATGTTTGCCTGAAGCTAATTTTGCATGGATTAAAGGGGAATTTGATTGTGAGGAAATATTTAAGAATTTGTATTTCAATCCTGGTAAGTATTGTTTTATTATCAGTGACTCCGATAGCAACATTTTCAGAAGGGATTAATAATAAAGAAGTTTCCTATAAAACTCCTTCAGATGGTAGTGGCTTATTACCGCTTAAGATAGAAGAAGTGGAATCATTTATCAAAAAACAAATGAAAGCCGGCAAGATACCGGGTTTATCGGTTGCTATAGTAAAGGAAGGAAAGCCTGTATATAAAAAGAATTTCGGATATGCTGATTTGAAAGAAAAGCGGCCAGTTACTTCCGATACTTTATTTGAATTGGGATCGACTACTAAAGCATTTACTGCACTTGCTGTCCTTGATCTAAAGGAAAAAGGGTTAATACAATTAGATGATAATATAAATAAATACATTCCATGGTTTAGTGCGAGGTATAAAGGCAAAGAGGTCAATATAACTCTCAGGCAGCTTCTATATCATACAAGTGGTATTCCCTATGAAAGCATAGGAAATATACCTGAAGGTGATGGAGACAATGCACTGGAAGATACGGCTGCCACTTTGGTCGGTAAAGAATTGCATCATTATCCGGGTGAAGAATTCTTATATGCTACTATTAATTATGATGTACTTGGTTTGATTATTCAGAAAGTATCAGGACAAAGTTTTGAAAATTATGTAAAAACCAATGTTCTTAAGCCTTTAGGACTTAATCACACTTATATGTCCAGACGTGAGCTGCCAGTGCAGGAATTGTCAAAAGGCTATAAAATCAGTTTTGCAAGACCAATAGAATATAGTGCACCAGTTTATCGCGGCAATACTCCTGCAGGTTATGCAATTTCTAATATTGAAGATGTCTGTAAATGGCTTGGTATACAGCTTGGAACAGATGAAACCTCGACATTCAGTAAAAGTATTATTAAAGAATCACATGTTGCAGACCGGACTGTCTACCCTGGGATGAAAGGTTCCGTCTATACTGCGGGATGGTATTTCTACCAGAGCGGAAAAGGGGAATACTCACACACAGGCAACAATCCTAATTTCTCCTCATTTATAGCATTCAGACCCGGAGAGAAGCTGGGTATAGCTGTTCTTGCCAATATGAACACTGATTACACCCGGATGGCAGGTCAGGGCATTATTGATATCATTATGGGGAAAAAGCCTGTAGAGCAGTCGGATCAATACCGGAGCATGGATATAATATGCTTTGCAGTTATATGTGCTGCTGTGCCGTTTTTACTCACGACCATATATTTGATAATACTTGCTCTCGTTCAAATTGCAAGAAAGCAAAGAAAATTTACTAATAAAGGTAAGAAGGGGATTGCGGGATTTTTCTTATCAATGCTGTTTGTAGCGGCATTTGTTCTTTCACTGTACCATTTACCAAGAGTAATGTTTGACGGGCTTAACTGGAAATTTCTAAGTGTTTGGGCGCCTGTAAGCATACCTGCAGCTGTCCTTGCCATACTGGCAGGCGTACTAGTCTTTTACCTGTATTTTATTATTACATCATTCTTTCCTAAAGTAGATGAAAAGTCATTCTTTACACTTGTTTTTCTCAGTATAGCAAGCGGATTCGGAAATGCTTTCATAATATTTATTATTAATGAAGCTATCAGACGTGACGATAGTCTGGCAAATGGTCTGCCTCTATACTTCCTGTTAGGAATTGTGGTTTATATTTATGGACAGAGGCTGATACGCACAAGATTAATATCCATTACTAATAATATGGTATTTGAAAAAAGAATCGAGCTTATCAGTAAAGTTCTGAAAGCAGACTATAGTAAACTGGAAGCTGTGGGTGACGGCAAGCTGCATGCCTGCCTGAATAACGACACTGAAATGATAAGCGGATTTGCAAATGTAGTAATTACCGGTGTTACCAGCTTCGTAACGTTCATATGCTGTTTTATTTACCTTGGGATTATCAGTTTCTACGGACTGCTTCTTTCTATACTTGTCATAGTAATCACGGGAGGAATGTATTTTGCTATAGGCAGGTCGGCAAACAAAATATGGGAGCATACCAGAAGCATACAAAATGTTTTTTTCAAGTTTATAAATGATTTAACTTCGGGATTCAAGGAGCTATACCTGCATGATGCAAGACGGAGAGATTTTAAATCTGATATGGAAGAGAGCTGTACATCATACAGAGACAAACGCATACAGGGAGATATGAAATTTGCAAATGTCTTTGTTCTTGGGGAACTCATGTTTACCTTGGTAATCGGTGCAGTTGTATTTATTTTTCCTGTCGTATTCGACAATATTTACAAAACAACCCTTAGTAGCTATGTTTTTGTCCTATTGTATATGACAGGACCTTTTCATGGTATTTTAAACCTCATTCCCAATATACTCCAGATACGGATCAGTTGGAACAGAATAAATGAGGTTATTGGTGAAATATCTCTGTTTGAGGTAGACAGACAAAAGATAATTTCAGAGATACCTGACAGAAATGTTTTAAGTGTTGAGTTATGTGGTGTTAAGTATAGCTACAAAGGCAGTGATGACAGGGAGTTTACGGTAGGTCCCATAGATTACAGGTTTTGCCCCGGCGAAGTAGTATTTGTAGCCGGAGGGAACGGGAGTGGAAAGTCAACTTTGTCAAAATTAATTACGGGTTTATATACGCCTGATGAAGGCAAGATACTGGTAAATGGCAAGGAGATTGAATCCCGGGAGCTTGGACAGTATTTCTCTGTTGTTTTCAGTGATTTCTACCTGTTTGACAAGCTGTACGGTATTGACCATAAACATGTGGACAGTGATATACAAAAATATCTTGAGATTCTGCAGCTTGACAAAAAGGTAAGGATAGAGAATGGGGAGTTTAGTACTATAAAGCTTTCTACAGGCCAGAAAAAGAGGCTCGCATTATTGATAAGCTATCTGGATGACCGTCCGTACTACTTGTTTGATGAATGGGCGGCAGACCAAGATCCCGAATTCAGAAAATTCTTTTATCAAAAATTGCTGCCTGACATGAAAGACAGGGGAAAATGTATTATAGCCATAACCCATGACGATTTGTATTTTGATACCGCAGACAAATTTATCAAGATGGAATCAGGAAAGATTGCTGATAGCTGGGTAAACTCCAGAGCCAAAAACATGGAAGAGACAGAGGAGTAGATTATTTATGCCGGAGGCCAAAAAGTTAGACAGACAAAATGTAGAAGATATATTAGCACTAACGCCTTTGCAGGAAGGCATGCTTTTTCACTACCTGAATGAGCCTGAGAGCGAGCAATATTTTGAACAGCTCAGCTTGAGACTTACAGGGGATATAAGCATGGAGAGAGTAAAGAAAGCATGGAATTTTGTTGTTGAAACAAATGAAATGTTGAGGACTGTATTCCGGTGGGAGGCGATGGAAAAACCGGTTCAGATTGTCTTGAAGAAACAGGAAATACCTTTCATAGAATATGATCTCCGTGAGTTTGAATCTGAGGACAGGCGTAAAGCAATAGATGAAATCAGGGCAAAGGACAGAAAGGAAAAGATCAGGATAGATGTATGCACATTCCGGATAAAGATGTGCCGGCTTGACGAGCATGAATACGAGATGATTATCAGCAATCACCATATTATATATGACGGATGGAGCACGGGTATAATACTGAAAGAATTTTTATCTGCATATAAAGATTTTGCAAACTTCAATGAACCGATCAAACAGGTGAAGACAAAATACAAGGAATTCATACGATGGTATCAAAGACAGGATAAGGAAGGACAAAGAGACTACTGGACAAAATATATGGCCGGGTTTGAGGCTAAAACACAGCTTCCTTCTTATTCAATAAACAAGGAACGAATCAGCAGTCCGGGAAACTTCACTCACACTCTGCAAAGTGAACTGACAAATGAAATCAGGGCGTTTGTAAGAGAAAACCAGCTTACGGTTGCAAATTTACTTTATTGTGCATGGGGAATACTGCTGCAAAGGTATAGTAATACAGGTGATGTCGTTTTCGGAACAACTGTGTCGGGAAGAACACCCCATATAAGAGGGATAGAGGAAATGATAGGGTTGTTCATAAATACTATTCCTTTGAGAGTTACAGAGGTTGATGATGAAGATATTCTGAGCTTTCTGAAAAGGATAGGCAGTATGTTGAAGGAAAGGGAAGAGTTTGAATACACCCCTTTAACTGATATAAAATCTTACAGCAAAAGCAGCAGCAGGGAAGGATTATTCGATTCGATAATTGTACTCAGCAACTATCCGCTTGATGAAATGCTAGGCAAGAAGGATAATATCATGAGTATTGATGCTTATACGATGTTTGAAATGACCAACTTTGACCTTACGGTAGGGGTAACTGTTTTTGACGACATAAGTATCAAATTTATATATAATACAGGGGTATTTGAGGATGAAACCGTAAATAAACTGGCAGGGCACTTTATAAACATACTTTCGGATATGGTGCGGAGCAGTCGTAAAAAGTTAACGGAAATTGAAATGTTAAGTGAAGAGGAAAAAGGGATACTTTTCGGATTTAACAATACAAATGCCAACTATCCGAAGGACAGGACAGTACATCAACTGTTTGAAGAGCAAGTAGAAAAGACACCGGGAAGTATTGCACTGGTATTTGAAGATTCTGTGCTAACTTACAGTGAATTAAATACAAAGGCTAATAAGCTTGCTGCATTACTCAGGAAAAAGGGAGTGAGACCCGGTACGCTAGTGGGAATAATGATGGAGCGTTCACCTGAGATGATTATCGGCATACTGGGAATATTGAAGGCAGGGGGAGCCTATTTGCCTGTTGACCCGAACTACCCTATGAATAGAATCCAACTGATGCTGGAAGACAGTAAACCTCCCATAATTCTGGTGAAAGAGGGATTTGAGCGGAAAGCTGCTTTTGATGAAATGCAGAACTGTGATGTGATTATGTTGGACAGCATATGCAGCATTGCTGCGGATGAAACTGTTGAAAATCCGCTAAATATTACGGGACAGGATGATATGATTTATCAGATATATACATCAGGTTCAACGGGAAATCCTAAAGGTGCAATGATAAAATCCCATTCTTTTGTTAACTTGCTGAATTGGTTTACAAAGGAGTTCGGAATCAGTGAAAGGGATAATATCCTGCTTATAGCTCCGATAAGCTTTGATCTGGCTCAGAAAAACCTTTACAGCAGCCTGATAAAGGGAGGTAAATTATGTTTGTTTTCACCCGGGCTTTTCGATTACAACAAAATGTCCGAGTTAATCCAGAAAGAAAACATATCAATCATAAACTGTACTCCAAGTGCGTTTTATCCATTGATGGATTTCAATAAAGATACAGGCTTCAAACGACTAAAATCATTGAGGTGGGTCTTCCTTGGGGGAGAGCCTATTAATGTGAATAAACTGACTGCCTGGACAAAGTCTTCGTATTATAACGCAAGGATTGTTAATACATACGGACCTACGGAATGTACCGATATAGCTACATTTTACACTGTTGACAGCGAGTTGGCCGAAGGGAGCGTGACAGTGCCTATAGGAAAGCCTATTCATAATACGCAGGTATATGTTGTGGACAGAGATATAAGGCTACTGCCTGTGGGGGTTGCCGGAGAATTATGCATCAGTGGTGTGGGCATGGGGAAAGGCTACTATAATGCACCTGAGCTGACACAAGAAAAATTTGTCGGGTGCTCTTATGCAGAGTCAGGCAGAGTCTATAGGACTGGTGACCTTGTAAGATGGATGCCGGACGGGAATATTGAATTTTTAGGTAGGATAGACCATCAGGTAAAAATAAGAGGGTACAGGATAGAACTCGGTGATATAGAAGCTGAACTTTTATCTCATAGCTCGATAAAAGAAGCGGTAGTCATAGCAAGAGAGGATTTTTCCGGGAGCAAATACCTATGTGCGTACATTGTTTCAGACATTATCATGGACAGCTTGTCTTTGAAGGAATTCCTGGCAAAGCAGTTGCCAGACTATATGATTCCTGCACATTTTGTCCTATTGGATAAGCTGCCTCTTACTCCCAGCGGGAAAATCAACAGGAATGGATTGCCTGCACCGGATGCAGCAATCAGCAGCGGGATAGATTTTAAAGCGCCAACTAATGAAGCTGAGATGAAACTGGTGGAACTGTGGCAAAAAGTACTGGGTATCGAAAGGGCAGGGATAAATGACAACTTCTTCGATATCGGCGGAAACTCAATACTTCTTGTCCAGCTGCATGCACAGATAGAAAAGGTATATCCGGGAAAAGTAGCAATTACAGACCTCTTTTCCAACCCTACGATAGCCAAGCAGGCGGCTTTTATCAATAAGGACCGGGAAACAGGAAACACCTGCCTGCCAGTTTCAACACTTGTATTGCCTGAAGAGTTTTTCTTCAATGGGTATGGGGAAAATGAAGGTTCTACATTCCGATTCAGCCTTGGCAATGATTTGCTTGAAAAACTGGAAGTGATATCAAAGAAGGAAAGCGTGGAATTATGTGATATTCTTCTTTCCATGTATGCATACGTGTTTGCGGAATTTTCCGGGGAGAAGAGTTTAACTGTTCAGGCTGTGACAGAGAAAAACAACATAGTTACTCCTGTGAGTATAGACTTAGATACCATGGAAGGATTCACACAGCTGTTTGCAGCAGTAAGAAGAGAACAAAAAACTGAAGAGAATTCAAAAAAATACAACATAAGGGATGTCAGCAGAGTAGTTGTTGAAAAAGAAAAAGTATCGGTTATTCCTCTATTCTGCAAAAGGAGTCTGATAGCAGGAAATACCGGTCTTACAGATACATTTGATATAGTTCTTGAGATATTTGAAGAGGGTGGACATATATATTTCGCTCTTGAGTATAACGGCAAGCGTTTAAAAAGAGAAGCCATGAAAGAACTTATAAACGGGTATTCAGAGTTGATTGAAATACTTACAGAAAAATATTTAAAGGGGGATATGTAATATGGAAAAAATCGCTTTATTATTTCCCGGACAGGGATCTCAATATGTGGGGATGGGGAAGGCGCTTTACGAACAATTTGCTGCTGCAAAGCAGACGTTTAACGAGGCAAATGAGGTATTGGGTTTTGATCTGAAAAACTTATGCTTTGAGGGCAGCATTGACGAACTGACAAAAACCGAAAATACACAGCCTGCGTTATTGACTGCAAGTGTGGCAGCTTTCAGAGTTTTTATGCAGGAGACAGGCATGATACCGGCATATTTAGCCGGACACAGCCTTGGAGAATTTTCTGCTTTAACTTGCGCGGGATGCATTAGGTTTTCTGATGCACTGAAAATCGTAAGGCAAAGAGGAAAGCTTATGCAGGAAGCTGCAGCTGCAAGTATGGGCGCTATGTCTGCTGTTATTGGGTTGGATAGAAAGATTGTTGAAGAGGAGTGTAAAAAAGCTTGTGACAGTGAAAGCATTGTTGTGGTATCAAATTATAACTCTCCAGATCAGATAGTGGTTTCAGGACACAAAAATGCAGTATCCAAGGCAGGAGACATATTGACAGGCCTGGGAGCGAGGGTAATGCCTCTCAAGGTCAGTGCGCCCTTCCATAGTCCTCTGATGAAGCCTGCATCTGATAAGTTTGTAGAAGAGCTGATCAAGTACGAATATGGAAAGCTGGAATGGCCTGTTATGTCAAATGTCACTGCTTTGCCTTATACCGGAAGTGACGGGATTATAGAAAGTTTGAAACAGCAGATGGTCCAGGCCGTAAGGTGGCAGGAATCAATGGAATATTTAAAAAGCCAGGGAGTAACTGCTGCAATAGAATTAGGACCTCAGACAGTGGTAAAAAATCTTATGAAAAAAAATGCACCTAAGATAAAAGCATATGCCTATGATAAAGATGATGACAGGCAGGATTTGAAAAAACTGTCTTTAGAGACCGGCATAAACAAAATAAAAGGGAAGAGTACTGTAAATCTGGTTACACGATGCCTGACTGCGGCCGTTACTACCAAAAATTCAAACTGGGATAATGAAGAATATCAGAAAGGGGTAATAGAACCCTATAAAAAAATACAAAAGATACAGGACGAGCTGGACAATGAAAACAGAGAACCAACACTTGAAGAAATGAGAGCTGCACTTGAAATGCTGCGTTCTGTATTAATAACTAAAAAATTGGCTGCTGCAGAACAGGTCGAGAGAATAAATGAAATATTGGATGAGACGGGAACGCGCGACATCTTTCCTGATTTCAAAATAATATAGCAGAACAGGGGGGAGCAGGGGTGCCAGGCTTTGATTCAATTAAGCTGAACAGAAGCAAACAGAATACTGCTGTAGGGATAGAGGAAATATCAAGGAAATCAATAGCCATCATCGGAGCAGCTGTCAGGCTGCCTAAGGCTGATACAGCTGATGAGTTCTGGAAGAACTTAAGGGATGGAATTGACTGCGTAAGGATGATCCCTGAAACTAGAAAAGAAGATGTAGAACATTACTTTAATTATATTGACAGAAATAGAGTTGAAATAAAGTTTGGTGAAGCTGCTTATCTTGAAGAAATAGATAAATTCGACAATGCTTTTTTCAGACTGTCCCCAAAGGAAGCAAGCCTGATGGATCCAAACCAGAGAATTTTTCTGGAAACAGCATGGAGTGCGTTGGAAGACTCGGGGTATGGCGGCAAAAAGCTTATAGGCACCAGAACAGGAGTATATGTTGGATATGGTTCTGATTGTGACTATAAAAAAATGATTTCTGAAATTGAACCTTCATCCCTTTCGCTTGCCGTACCTGGAAATTCAAAGCCTATTATAGCAAGCAGGATTTCATACCTTATGGATTTCAGGGGACCAAGCATGATGATAGATACAACATGCTCATCGTCTCTTGTGGCAGTACATACCGCATGTATGGCTATAAGGAATGGAGAATGCGATCTGGCAATAGCAGGAGGAATCCAGTTACACATTCTCCCCATAAGACAAGCCGAGATAGGGATTGAATCATCCGATGGAAGAGCAAAAACCTTTGATGACAATTCAGATGGTACAGGTACAGGTGAAGGGGCTGTGGCAATATTGTTGAAGCCCTTGAGTAATGCAATCAAGGATGGAGACAACATATATGCAGTGATAAAAGGAAGTGCAGTAAATCAGGATGGAAGTTCTATCGGCATAACTGCTCCCAATGCTGCTGCTCAGGAAGATGTAATAGTAAGAGCATGGAAGGATGCAGAGGTAAATCCTGAAACAATAACATACATAGAAGCTCACGGAACAGGAACCAAGCTTGGTGATCCGATTGAAATAGATGGTATACAGAGGGCGTTCAGTAAATTTACAGAAAGAAAAGCTTTCTGTGCGGTAGGTGCTGTTAAGACAAACATCGGGCATCTGGATAATACTGCTGGAATAGCGGGCCTGCTTAAAGCGGTGCTTTCACTAGGTAATGGGCAACTACCTCCTACCTTGCATTTTAAGCGGCCGAACCGCAAGATAGACTTTATAGGATCACCTGTATACATAAATGAGAGGCTGTCAGAATGGAAAACAGCAGGTTTCCCAAAAAGATGCGGAGTAAGTTCGTTCGGATTAAGCGGCACAAATTGTCATGTTATTTTGGAAGAAGCCCCGGCTTTATCCAATGAGGTAAAAAGTGGCTGTGACGGCTTGAATGTCTTGGTACTATCGGCAAAAAGCCGTGCATCCCTGGAGGTATTGATAGGCAATTATAATAAGCTCATTCAGGCAGAAAAGCTTCCTGAACTAAAGGATATATGTTATACAGCCGGGACGGGGCGGGGCCATTATTCATACAGGATTGCTTTTATCGTAGAGGATATCGGGGACTTAAGACAAAAGCTAACCAGACTTCAGAGTGCAGAACTGGAAACCATAAAGGAAGAAAATATTTATTACCAATGTCACAGAATAATACCTTCTGACAAGCCTTCACAGGAAAAGGAGTGTATTACCGAGCAAGAGGCTATAGAACTTGGTAATAAGGCAGCAGTAAAAATCAATAGTTTTGTTGAGGGAAACAGACAGGATAAAAGCATTTTGCATGAAATATGCAGCTTGTATGTGAAAGGGGCAGACGTTGACTGGGAAAAGCTATATACAGGACTGAGAACCAGAAAAGCAAGCCTTCCAGGATACCCGTTTGAACGTACCAGATGCTGGATTAATATACCACTCATAATGGCTGAAAAGGATAATTTTTTCTATAACATTGCATGGAAGCAGGAAGCTGCAGTCAACATAAGAAGAAAAGCAAAACAAGGGGCTGTATTATTAATCAGGGATGAAACAGATATAAGTGAAAAACTGGCAAAAAAATTTAAAGCTGACGGTGAGGAAGTTATAGAAGTCAGGATTGGGCAAGAATTCAAAAAAATCAGCCAAGACAGCTATGTGATTAGAATTGATAGTGAGAATATGAAAAAGCTCCTTAAGGATATTGGCGGGAAAAAGCTTTCTCAGATAATACATTTGCTTACTATTACGGATGCTGAAGAGGAAAAAGAACTTGAGAATCTGCTGCAAAGCCAGCAAAGGGGTGTAGACAGTCTTTTCCATTTAGTAAAAGTCCTTTTAGATAGTGGAATCAAGGATGGGGTGGACATTTTTCTTGTTTCCCGTTGTGTAAATGAAGTTACCGGAAATGAGGAAAAGCTTAGTCCGGGAGGAGCGACACTGTTCGGGCTTGGCAGGGTAGTTGATCAGGAGTATCCGATACTGAACTGTATGGGTATAGATATTGATACATTTACAACAGCGGAGGAAATTTATTCTGAGTTGCAGACAGATTCTGAAACTTTTTTAGTTGCTTACCGCGGCGGGAAAAGATATGTTGAAGAATTTGTAAAAGCAGAAATAATGGATTCTGAAATAAAAGAGACTCCCGTAAGAAGCAAGGGAGTATATCTAATAACCGGAGGAGCAGGAGGAATAGGAATTGAACTGGCAAAGTATCTTGCATCTAAAGGCAGTGTAAATATCGCATTGGTAAACCGTACAAAAATGCCTGAACACAAAGAATGGGAGGCTATACTGCGACAGGGCAATGATAAAAAGCTTTGCAGCAAGATAGGCAGTATGCTGGAGATTGAACAAAAAGGTTCTGTAGTGGAATGTCATAGTGCTGATGTATCGGACTATGATGAAATAAAGTCTGTAATAGGTTTGCTGAGGGAACGTTACGGAAATATAAACGGTATAATTCACAGTGCTGGTGTGGCAGGAGACGGGTTTATAATCAGGAAAGAAAAAGATGATTTTGACAGGGTTATGCTTCCAAAGGTGAAAGGGACATGGCTTCTTGACAAGCTTACAGAATCGGATAATATGGATTTCTTTATATTGTGTTCGTCTACCAATACTATAATGGGAATACCGGGACAGGGCGATTATACAGCGGCAAACTCATATCTTGATGCATTTTCGTCATGCAGGAACAAAGCCGGGAAAAGGACACTTGCTGTAAAATGGCCTATATGGAAGGAAACAGGGATGGCATTGGAGTATGGAGCCATACAGGATACGCTGCTTAAAGCAATGTCAACAGCTAAGGTACTGAAAGCCTTTGACAAAGTACTAAACAGGGATATGAGCCTGGTTGTTATCGGAGAACTGAATTATGGAGGCTCAGTACACGGCAAAACGCTTAATGATGCACGGATAAGGATATCCAATGAAATAATTGTGGAGATGGATAAGCACAGAAAAAATCCCGGACAGGTGCCGATACTTCAGGAATGCAGTGCTGATGAAGTTGTGTCGCTTAAAGGAAAGGATGATACCGACTACACCGATACAGAACAGAGGATAGCAAATATCTGGAGAGCAGTGCTGGGCTTTGAAGAGCTAAATGTATATGATAATTTCTTTGAAATTGGGGGCGACTCCATTCTGGTTACCAGAGTACATGCACTTTTGGAAGAAAAATTCCCCGGAAAGACTACCATAACCGATCTTTTTGCATATCCGACAATTTCAAAACTTGCACAGCATATAAGCGGGGACAATGATGTGCCGGTGCAGGACAGCTCAAGTGAAAATTTTGAAGAGGATATGGAAAATGATATTCTAGGTTTACTGGATGAGATGGAAAAAGGAAATCTGTCATTAGAAAAAGCAATGAGTGACTTTGATCAATTGGGGTGGAAAAATGAATAAATTTGCACGGTTAATTTTTGAAAGTGCTGCTGCTGGTAAGATTGAAAAGAATACGGCTGCTGAACTGCTTAAAACACTAAAGACAACTGAAATCAGGAAGAACGGGGATATAGCTATAATAGGCATGGCTGCGAGAATGCCTATGGCAGATAACATAGATGAATTTTGGGAAAATCTAAAAAATGGAGTGGATTGTGTTACGGATTTTCCTGAAACAAGGCGGAAGGATATGGATGATTATCTCCGCTTTACAGGAGAAGGCGGAGAAGATAATAAATACTGTGAAGGCGCTTATCTGAGGGAAATAGATAAGTTTGACCATAGATTTTTCAGATTGTCACCAAGAGAAGCGAGTCTTATGAGTCCCAATCAGAGACTGTTTCTGGAGACCGCATGGGAAGCTGTTGAAGATGCAGGTTATGGCGGCGAAAAACTGGTAGGAAGCAGGACCGGGGTTTATATAGGATATATTGCAGATGCGATATATGACTATAAAAAGATTATTATGGATACAGACCCTGCTTTATTATCTGAGGCTTTTACCGGAAATGTAACTCCCATAACGGCTAGCAGAATTTCATACCTGCTGGATCTGAAGGGACCGAGTATGGCAATTGATACTGCATGTTCTTCTTCTTTGGTGGGTGTACACCTTGCTTGCAGGGCTATACAAGATGGCGAGTGTGACATGGCAATTGCCGGTGGTGTAAGGACCAACTTAATACGCTTGAAGGACCAGGTGAAACTAGGGATAGAATCCTCTGACGGTAGGGCAAAGACATTTGATGATAGCTCAGATGGGACAGGTACGGGAGAAGGGGTTGCGGTTATACTTCTGAAGCCCCTGGAAAAAGCTCTCAAAGATGGCGATAACATATATGCAGTTATAAAGGGAAGCTCCGTCAATCAGGATGGAAGTTCTGTTGGTATTACTGCTCCAAATGTCCTTGCACAGGAGGAAGTAATAGTAAATGCATGGAAGGATGCCAATATCGACCCTGAAACTATAACATATATAGAGGCACACGGAACAGGAACCAAACTGGGTGATCCAATAGAAATAGATGGAATAAAAAGGGCTTTCAGAAGGTTTACCGACAAAAAGCAGTTTTGTGCAATAGGCTCCGTAAAGACCAATATAGGACATCTTGATAATTCAGCGGGTATAGCTGGCTTGATAAAAGCTGTAATGGCACTTTATTACAAGCAGCTTCCTCCATCTATACATTTTAACAAACCAAACAGGAAAATTGATTTTACCGAATCGCCTGTATATGTAAATGACAGGCTGAAGGCCTGGGAGAAGCAGGATTATCCGAGACGCTGCGGAGTCAGTTCTTTCGGTTTGAGTGGTACAAACTGTCATATGGTTCTTGAGGAAGCTCCTGAAGCTAAATTAGAAGCAAAAAGGGATAAAAACAAAATTAATTTACTTGCACTTTCTGCAAAAAGCGATGAGGCCCTAAAAGCACTTCTGGAAAGGTATTCAGACTTTGCCGCTAAAAGCAGTTGCATGGAACTGGGAGACATCTGCTATTCTGCCAACACTGGAAGGGGGCACTACAATAACAGGTTGGTTTTATTATTGAAAAGCAGGGAGGATTTAGAGGATAAAATCAGAATTTTGCTTGACCGCGGGTTAGAGGGCGTACAGGCAGAGGGAATATATTATGGTGAACATAAGATAGTAGCCGACAGCAGGAAGGTTGCAGAAAGCGGGGAAATTACCGAAGGGCATGTAAAGGAGCTTTCAAAGGAAGCAAGGGAAATAGTTTGCGAAATAGCAGACAGCAAAGATAATAGTGATGAAAAGTACAGCCAATTATGCGGATTGTATATTGCAGGAGCAGATATAGAATGGGATTTGCTTTACAGAAATGAGAAGATGAGAAGGATAAGCCTTCCCACATATCCATTTGAACGGAAAAGATGCTGGCTTGAAATAAAAAAGAAAGCCCAAAAAGTGGCTGAAGCCGGAAAACAACTTGATTATCCTCTTCTGGACAGATATATAACCCAGTCCTTTAATCAGGAGATATACACGACGAAATTCAGTGCCGAGAAATATTGGGCTCTAAACGAACACAGAGTCGGAGGCAACTGCGTACTTGTAGGAACAGCTTATCTTGAAATTGCAATAGAAGCGTGTAAAAAATACTTTCCGGACAATACTGTTGAATTAAGGGATGTATTGTTCCTTACACCTATGGTTGTATATGAAAACGAACCTGTTGAAGTGCAGACAGTTATTAGAAAAGAAGATGGCCTATTTGAGTTTGTTGTAGCAAGCAAACTGACAGCTGGTGATAGCGGAGAAGATGTAACATGGGTAAAGCATGTGGAAGGCAAAATACTTGGCATTGACAGTAATATGCCTGAAAAGCTTTCTATAGAGGATATCAAAAAGCAATGCAGTGAAGGGTATTATGTACCTGATATGGATAATTACAGTGATTCCAAGATTCTTGAATTTGGCCCCAGATGGAAAAATATAAGGGGAATGCACCTGGGTAAGAATGAGTCATTGTCATACATAGAGTTGTCTGACGAATTTACCGGTGAGCTGAAGGACTATATACTCTATCCGTCATTGCTGGATAATGCCCTTGCCACCAAAACAGTAGGAGACGGAAGCAGCGTATACTTGCCGTTTTCCTATAAAAGCATACACGTTTATAAATCTATTCCCGCTAAATTCTACAGTTATGTCAGAATGAAGGGGATAGTAACTGAAAGGTCTGAACTGCTCACTTTTGACGTGACTTTGCTAGATGTAACAGGGGCGGTTATTGTTGAGATTGAGGATTACTCACGTAAAAAGGTACACAACACCCGGATGATTTCAGGAAAGACGGCAGAAAGCAGCAGTGTTTACCATGAAATAGGCTGGATTGCCGATTCACCGGTATATGGGAGAGAAAAGCAATATGAAGGAAGCATACTGGTATTGAAAGATAAAAAAGGATTAAGCTGCGAAATTATAGAGCAAATAAAAAAATCTGGAAGACAGGTTATAGAGGTTGAACTGGGAGACGCATATGAAAAGGGCGGAAGCTGCAGATATGTTATTGATGGCAGCAGAGCTTCATATGACAAACTTTTCAACGATATGGAAGCTTCTGATTTGTCTCAGATACTGCATATGGCAACAATAAACGGAAAACAGGTGGCTGGAAGTCTTGAGGAGCTTGAAGAGTGCCAGAATACAGGTGTTTTCAATCTGTTTAATATGACAAAGGCTTTGCTGGAAAACGGCATTAGTCAAAAGATAGAGATAATTGTTATTTCGGAGTATGTATATTCTGTAACAAGGGAAGAAGAGTTTATCAAGCCTGAGAATGCAACTCTGTTCGGTTTTGCTAAGGTAATAGGGCAGGAAAACCCTAACCTGAGCTGCAGATGTATTGATATCGACGGGTATGTTGGAGCTGATGAGGTTTACAGGGAAATTAACGCTGATTCAGGTAAAAATGTAGTGGCTTTACGCAGTGGAAATAGATATATTGAGGAGTTCAGAAATGTAAATGTTGATAATGCCGGTATTAGAGAGACAGGCATCAAAGAGGATGGAGTATATTTATTAACAGGTGGAACAGGTGGAATAGGCCTGGAAATAAGTAAGTATATTGCAGCTCGTAATAAAGCCAAAATCATATTGGTAAACCGTTCTGACATGCCTTTGCAGGAAAAATGGGATGAAATATTAGAAAAAGGTGAAGATACAAGCACCTGCAGGAAGATTAAAGCGATCCGGGAGATAAGAGCTGCCGGTTCAGAGGTAGTTTGCTACAGTGCGGATGTAGCTAACGAGGAGCAGATGAAATCCGTATTAGAAGATATAAGACGGAGATTTGGAAAGCTAAATGGGATAGTGCATAGTGCGGGTATTGCAGGTGAAGGATTTATTATACACAAGGATGATGGGGCATTCAGGAGAGTAATGAGCCCGAAGGTGCAGGGAACATGGATTCTGGATAGATATACAAGCGGAGACAGACTTGATTTCTTTGTCATGTTTTCGTCCGGTACTTCGCTTACAGGTTCATCCGGGCAGAGTGATTACACTGCAGCCAATGCATACCTTGATTCCTTTGAAGCTTTAAGGAACAGATCCGGAAGCAGAACGCTGACTATTAACTGGGTTGCATGGAAGGAAACAGGTATGGCTGTGGAGTATGGTGCTGCGGGAGATAATATCTTCAAAGCCATAACCACAGATACGGCTGTAAATGCATTTGACGAGGTATTGAACAGGGATATTGACAGAATAACCATTGGAGAAATCAACTACGAAAATGAAGCAGTATATAGTGATGCCGTTTTTCCTTTTGAATTTTCGGAAGAACTAAAGGAAGAGAGGCTTAGAAAGAGAAAACTGCTTGGAACTTCAAGGGTTTCAAAGGAAAGCAGCCTGTCAGATGTGAAATTGAAAGGAAGAAAAGACGGTAAATACACTCAGACAGAAAAACAGACTGCTAAAATCTTCGGAGAAGTGCTTGGCCTGGATGAACTGGACATCTATGACAATTTCTATGACTTGGGCGGAGATTCACTAATCGGAATGAGGATTGTAAACAATATTAATAAGGAAATGGGTTTGCAAGTAGAAGTAACTGACCTGTTCAAGCATATTACGGTCAAAGAATTTTCTGCATGTCTGGATGATAAGTATCTCGGACGAGATGGAAAAGGCAGTTTTGAGGTAATACAGTCAGTTGAAGAAAGTGATTTTTACAAGGTATCATCAGCACAGAAGAGAATGTTTATACTTAACCGGCTTGAAGGTGAAAATACAAGCTATAACATACCGTCAGTACTGATGATACACGGGAAACTTGATACGAAACGTGCACAGGAAGCTTTTGACAAACTAGTGCAACGGCATGAAACGCTAAGAACAACTTTTGATTTTGTAGATGAAGTGCCTGTCCAGAGGGTACATAAAAATGTTGATTTTAAAATAAGTTACATGGAAGCAGACGATAGCATGATAAAGGATATAAGCAGAGAGTTTATCCGTCCTTTCAATCTAAGTGAAGCACCACTGCTGAGGGTTGGGTTTGTAAAGCTGGCAGAGGACAGGCATTTGCTGTTGTTTGACATACACCATATCATTTCCGATGGTGTGACCATGAATATCCTTATTAAGGATTTTATAGACTTGTACGGAGGAAAGAACTTACCTGATATAAGAATACAGTACAAGGATTTTTCCGTATGGCAGGAGGAGTTCTTTAAATCAGAGGCAGTCAGAAAGCAGGAAGAGTATTGGCTGGAAGCTTTCAAAGGAGAACTTCCGGTACTCAGCATGCCTACGGATTATCCAAGACCATCGGTTCAAAGCTTTGAGGGCGCTACTCATACGATTACGCTTGATACTGGGCTTCTGAACCAATTAAGGGCATTCTCTTCAAAAACCGGGACTACCCTCTACATGCTGCTGCTTGCCGCATATAATGTCTTATTGTCAAAATACACGGGGCAGGAGGATATTATTATCGGTTCGCCTATAGCCGGAAGGCATCATGCTGACGTAGAGAATATGGTTGGGGTATTTGTCAATACACTTGCCATGAGAAACCGTCCTCATAATGCCATATCATTTGGAGAATTCCTGGATGAGGTTAAAGGAAATGCGTTGCAGGCATATGCAAATCAGGATTATCAGTTTGAAGAATTGGTGGATAAGTTGGACATACCAAGGGATATGAGCAGAAACCCTCTGTTTGATACCATGTTTGTCATGAGAAATATGGGAGTACCGGAGATGGAAATTGCCGGTCTTAAGTTTGTTCCGTGTGAGTTTGAAAATGAGGCATCGGTGGTTGATCTTACACTGTTGGCAATAGAAACAGCAGAAAAGCTGAATCTGAGGTTTGAGTATTGTACACGGTTGTTTAAAAGGGAAACTATAGAGCGTTTGATGAAACATTTTGTAAATATTCTGAAAAGTGTGTCAACCGATCCCGGAAAGAGGCTTTCAGACGTAGATATGCTTTCTGAAGAAGAGAAGAAGCAGATATTGTTGGACTTTAACAATACGGAAGCGGCATATCCCAAAAACAAAACAATTCATCAGATTTTTGAGGAGCAGGTAGAAAAGACTCCGGACAGGACAGCAGTAATTTTTGAGAGTGTAAAACTCACATACAGCCAGCTTAATGAGAAGGCAAACCAGCTTGCACGCACCTTAAGGGGAAAAGGTGTAAAGGCTGATTGTATCGTGGGCATAATTACAGAACGCTCACATCAGATGATGATTGGTATAATGGCTGTACTGAAGGCCGGTGGGGCATACCTCCCGATAGACCCCAATTACCCTGCCGACAGGATAAGGTATATGCTTGAGGACAGTGGAGCTTCTTTGATTCTGACATCCGGTGAATTCATGGGTAAGATAGAATTTGAAGGAACGGTAATTGACCTGAAGAATGAAGAAGTGTTCACAGGAAATGTATCAAATCCTGAGAGTGTAAATACTTCACGTGACTTAGCATATGTCATATATACTTCCGGTTCTACAGGAAAGCCGAAAGGCTCTATGATAGAGCACTATTCGGTTATAAACAGGCTGAATTGGATGCAGAAAAAATACCCTTTAAATCAGGACGACGTAATACTGCAAAAAACGCCGTTTACCTTTGATGTATCGGTATGGGAGCTGTTCTGGTGGGCATTTGCAGGTGCAAAGGTTTGTTTCCTGGCCCCCGGAGGTGAGAAGGATCCATCGGTTATTGTTGATGCTATAGCAAGAAACAGCATTACCACAATGCATTTTGTACCTTCAATGCTGAATGCATTCTTAGAGTATATAGATAGTGGTATTGGTAAGGATAAGCTTGTTAGTCTAAGACAGGTTTTTGCAAGTGGAGAAGCGTTGAATTTACCGCAGGTCCAACGGTTCAACAGGCTTTTGAACAATGAATATGGTACAAAACTATCAAATCTGTACGGACCAACAGAAGCAACAGTAGATGTATCATACTTTGACTGCTCCACAGGAAAGAAACATGAGCTTATACCTATAGGAAAACCTATTGACAACATAAAGCTTTACATTGTTGACGGCAAAAATAATCTGCAGCCCATAGGAGTGGCAGGAGAGTTGTGTATTGCAGGAGATGGGCTGGCAAGGGGCTACCTAAACAGGACTGAACTCACGGAAGAGAAATTTGTGCCTGACCCGTTTGCTTTACAGGCTTACAGTAACCGTCAGTCGATTGGTCGCATGTACAGGACAGGTGACCTTGCAAGATGGCTTCCGGACGGCAATGTCGAATATTTAGGCAGAATAGACCACCAGGTTAAAATCAGAGGCTTCAGAATTGAGCTGGGAGAAATCGAAGCCCAACTTCTAAAGAATAAATACATAAGGGAAGCAGTTGTGACAGCAGTTGAGGACTCGGATGGCAACAAAAACCTTGCCGCATATATGGTTTCAGATACTGAAATAGAGCAGACTGATCTGAAGGCATGCCTGCTTAAGGAAGTTCCTGATTATATGGTGCCGGCATACTTCATCCGTATGGAAAAAATGCCTTTATCGCAGAATGGGAAAGTAGACAGAAAAGCCTTGCCTAAGCCAACAGTAAGTATTGGTGCAGGAGCAGTGTATGAAAGTCCTGCAAACAAGACCGAAGAGGAGATAGCAGCTATCTGGTCTGATGTGCTTAAAGTTGAGAATATAGGAATAAATGATAACTTTTTTAATCTTGGTGGAGATTCAATAAAGGCAATCAGCCTTATAAGCAGAATTAATAAAAAGCTGGCGGCAAACATGCAGATGAAAGACATTTACATTAACCAGACTATCAGAGAACTTGCTGTCAACATCGGCAAAAGTACGCTTACTACCGTTCAATCAGATTTGGAATGCGGACTTGGGATTATTGAGGATATCAAGAAGAATATATTGTCTGATGAAAAGCAGGCATCTAAGCTGCCTAAGGATTATGAAGATTTTTATCCTCTCAGTCAGATACAACAGGGAATGGTTTTCTATTCAAGGCTTAAGCCTGAAGAGCCTGTTTACCATGAACAGTTTGTATATGTGATCGAGTCCGGTGAGTTTGACATAGAGCTTTACCGTGAAGCCATCAGAATCATGGTGCAAAAGCATTCGATGATGAGGACTACATTTGATATGACACGGTTTAGTGAGCCTGTTCAAATCGTTCACAGGGATATACCTCTTGATGTGGAATTGGAAGACATTTCAGATATTCCAAAGTATGAGCAGGAAAAGCATTTGGAAGCGTATATGCTGAACGACTTGAAAAACAAGTTCAAATTTGAGGATGATTTATTGTGGAGGCTTAGGATATTTAAGCTGGACAGCCTTAATTACTGTATTGTGCTGACATTTCACCATGCTATTCTTGACGGATGGAGCGTAGCGTCATTCAACAGCGAGATTATTGATGTATATAGCAGGTTGGTTGGAAAAGAAAAATATAGTAACACGAAACTGAGCAGCAGTTATAAGGAATATATAGCAATATCTCTCAGCAGGAAAGTATCCGAAGATACAAAGAAGTTCTGGAAGGAGACTCTTGGGGGATATACAAGAAACAAGCTGCCTTTCAATTTCTTAACTAAAAAACTGAATACCGGAAAATCGGTACAGGTGTACGAAAAAACTCCTGAGACGGGCTTGGTGGCTGCCTTGGAAGAAAAGGCAAGGGAGTATGGTTGTACTCTAAAGGAAATATGCCTGAGCGCACACATATACCTTTTAAGCCTGATAACAACAGAAACCGATATCACTACCGGCGTGGTTACACATGACAGACCTACAGTTGAAGATGCTGATAAGGTTATCGGCTGCTTTGTGAACACCATACCGGTGAGAGTGAGTGTGAATGCGGATACTGACAAACACGCACTGGTAAAAGCCGTAAAACAATATCTTATAAATGTAAAACAGCATGAGCTCTTTTTATCCGATATTGTGGAAATTATCGGTGATACAGGTAAAGGTACCGGTAATCCGATATCGGACATACTTTTCAATTTTACTGACTTTTATGTCATGGATAATATAAATAGTACGGAAGTTGTAAAAAGCTCGGAATACGGACTAAATATAGAACGTATGGAGATGACGAATACATTGTTTGATCTTGAGGTTTCAAAAACCCTCAATAATTTCAGCGTGCGTATAAGGTATTCTCCAAACTATTTCCATACGCAAGACATAGAAACAGCTTATAGATTGTACATAAGGATTTTGGAAAAGTTCACTGAGGCAGGCAATGAAAAACTGACACCTGATATTCTGATGCCAGATACAGAGAAGAGCAGGCTGATGCAATATAGTTATAGCTATGCACATTATCCTCATAACAGGACTATCCAGGAACTCTTTGAGGAACAGGTGGAAAAGACCCCCGACAGTATAGCGGCAGTATTCGAGGGTAAAAAGCTGACCTATAAGGAATTGAATGAAAAGGTAAACAGGCTTGCAAGGGTACTGAGAAAAAAAGGTGTACAAAGAGATGATAAAGTAGGAATAATGATAGAGCGCTCTCTTGATATAGCAATAGCCGTACTTGGTGTTGTGAAGGCTGGAGGTGCATGTCTGCCCATAGACCCAGAATACCCCGCGGAAAGAATAAAATATATGCTTGAAGACAGCAAAGCAGGCATATTGATCACACAGCAGGAGCTACCTGAAAAAGCTGCTTTTACCGGTACAGTGGTTGAGCTAAACAGTATAAATACTTGCTCTGAAGATACAGCAAATCCTGAGGTAGTGAGTGAGCCGCATGACCTTCTGTATGTAATATATACTTCAGGTACTACAGGTAAGCCAAAAGGTGTAATGATTGAACAAAGAAACATGCTTAACCTTGTGTATTACCAGTATACATCAACGAATATTGATTTTTCCGGCAAAGTAACACAATATGCAACAATAAGCTTTGATGTCTGCTACCAGGAGATATTCTCCACACTGCTCGCAGGAGGGGAATTGCATATTATCTCAGGTGAAAGAAGAAGGAGTGTGGAAGGTCTTCTGGATTATATAGGGAATAATAGTATAGATGTAGCTTTTTTGCCTACTGCCTTTTTCAAATTCATACAAAATGATGACGAATATATAAAAAGGATTCCTGCAAATCTGAAACACATTGTTACGGCAGGAGAACAGCTCTCTGTATCAGAGAGATTCAGAGAGCATGTGAGGAATAACCGGCTATATCTGCATAATCATTATGGACCATCAGAGACACATGTTGTTACAACTCTGACTATGGGATGTGCAGAGGATATGCCCGATCAGCCTTCTATAGGAAAGCCTGTAGCAAATACCCGAATATACATCCTTGATAGGAATGGAAAACTGCAAATTCAGGGAGTTGCAGGGGAATTATTCATATCAGGCGACAGTGTTGGGAGAGGGTATCTAAACAGGCCTGATCTTAGCCGAGAAAAATTCTTGTCTGATACATTTTTTGAAGGCAATAGAATGTACAGAACCGGAGACATGGCAAGATGGCTTCCTGACGGAAATATCGAGTTTTTGGGTAGAGCAGACCATCAGGTAAAAATAAGAGGCTTCAGGATAGAACTGGAGGAAGTGGAAGCGCAGCTGCTGAGCTATGAGCCTGTAAAAGCTGCTGCAGTTGTGGCCAGAGCAGACTCTTCAGGTACTAACAGCCTGTGTGCTTATGTAGTAGCCGATAAAAAGCTGATTGTATCAGAACTGAGAGAGTTTATGACCAGGAGGCTTCCGGACTATATGATACCTTCATTTTTTGTTCAACTGGATAGCATTCCACTCACTCACAACGGCAAGGTGAACAGAAATGTACTGCCTGAACCGGATACAACCTGTATGAATGGAGATTATACAGCTCCTTCCGGTAGTACGGAGGAAAGGCTTGCAAACCTATGGAGCGAAGTTTTAGGTGTCGAGCGAATAAGTGTCAATGCAAATTTCTTTGACCTTGGAGGACAGTCACTAAAAGCTGCAGTGCTCGTATCCAGAATCTATAAAGAATTTGGAGTGGAAATCCCTTTGAGGGAGATTTTCAGGTTAGCAACCGTCAGAGAGCTTGCCGGATATGTTGATGAGAGACAAGCTGTGAAGGAAGGACTGCAATCAGAAGCAAATAACAATGAAGATACTGTGTATGTCAGGGCGGATCATTCTGCCGGCAGCAATCCGGAGGGGAGAAGATTTAATAAGGGATACATGCCTGCAAACAAATATCCGCCATACTATAACTGTCTGTTCAGTATACTTGTTGAAAAGCTGGTATATGAAAACGGTGTAAGTGTTGAGAAAGGTTTTGTGCCTGCGGCGTTGGGGATATCTCTGATCGGATACGGATATGAAAATAACGGCAGCCTTTCTGGTAAAATTAAGTTTAAAGCCATTCCTTACAGCAAGTATGCGGGCTTGTGGAACTTTTTTGACAATTACGGCATAAAGCTGAAGTTGAAGGCATTTAGCAGCTGCCAGGAGGGAATTGATTACTGTAAGGACCGTCTGAGTAGAAATGAAATGTTGATTATTCATGGAAGCACATATGATTTGTATTATACGCCTGAATACAGAATTGAGGAGAAGGAGTGGGCAAGAAGGCTTGATGAGGGTGTTGAGATAAATGCACGCCTGACCTTGGAGCATATAGAAGCTCCCCATGCATACCTCCTTATAGATATTACAGAAAGCGGGTATCTGGTATACGATCCTGTATTCAATTTTTACGGAGAAATAACGGAGAGCAGCTTCCGGAAGTCCTTTGAGGGAGTAAAAGGCTTGAAGTTCCTTGAAAATGAGCGTGTATACAAAATCAGCCAGCCATACCTGATCAGTGAGCTTGATACTTCCGAAATAAGAAAATTTACCTTGGAAGAGATAGGATTGGACATACTTAAGCAAAATATAAATGGATATATTTCCTCAAAAAGTGGCAATATTGACTTATATTATGCGGAAAAGGATAAATACAACTATACTATCACTACAGGGCTGAGTGCTATATTAGAATTGATGAAAACGTTGAACGAAGCACGGGGATACAAGGAAGAATATAGTTCGCTGAAAGCTTTTATGTGTGATATGTTCAATGCATGGAAATACGCTTACATATTCTTTATAGACTTCCTAAGAGATTTTTCAAAACACTGGAAGCTGCCGGAAGATGTGATAAATCGCTTCGAGAGAGTTGTAAACCAGTTTGAGGAAATATACTCCTTAAGCTACAGCGCAAAAATTTCCGATATGGATAGCTGTATAGAAAGTGCAATTGACAAGCTGGAGATAATATATAGAGAGCAAAGGGAAATGTATGAAAGATTGAAGTCTGATCTTAGGATATTCCAGGATTAATACGCTTAACTTAGCTGGAACAACGGGTAGAATTAATTGTACTGCTGAATAAATAACGAGGCTGATACCATTTTTAGGTATCAGCCTTGTTAAGTAATGTGAGTGTTTAGCTCCGTTCTATCCGTATACAAAGGAGTAGTTTGCATAATCAAACTTACTCTACAACCCAGCGGATTAATCCCATATCAAACTTATTGATCAAATCAGAATGGTGAGGAACTACACGGATAGTATAGCCGTATTCTCCACCTTCAACCAATTTTATATTGCATGAGAATCTGTAAGTTGATGAGTCCAGTTTGCCATCCAGTTTCATTTCTTCTATTTCGGGATTTTCTATAATACTGTTTTTTCCTACATACCCGTAGTATAGTTCCACCTTTACGCTTGATGGGTCTATATTTCCAAGATTAACTGCAGTGCCTATGCTTATAGTGTCCCCCGAGACTGATTTTTGCTCTTTAAGCTGATTCATGCTTTTTTCTGCAATGATTCCGACCTGAGACCAGTTTCTTTCCATCAAAAGCTTCCAGTCAGCAAGATTTTTCAGTATTTCATAGTTTGCCGATACTATTTTGTCTACTCTTTCAATAGAAGGTATATACATTTTGTCGGTATAGTCTTGTACCATTCTATGAGTACTGTACTTGTACAACAGTGATTTGATGGATTCTTTCATGACATTTACCCATTTTACAGGTATACCTTTATCATCCTTGTTGTAAAATGTAGGTATTATTTGCTGGCTCAATATTTCATATATTGATTGACTGTCCGCATTATCCTGGTAATATTCATTTCCATAAAATGTATCATCTCCTATTGCCCAGCCGTTTTTGCCGTTATAGCCTTCACACCACCAGCCATCAAGTATGCTGAAGTTGACTATACCATTTATACAAACCTTCTGACCGCTGGTACCACTGGCCTCAAGGGGACGTCTGGGATTATTGAGCCATACATCCACGCCCTGTACCAGGTTGCGCGCAAGAGTCATATTATAGTTTTCCACTAAAATAACCTTGCCCCTGAATCCTTCCTGTCTCGCAATATCGTTAATATTTTTAATTACCTCATGTGCTGGTCCGTCAGCCGGATGTGCTTTTCCGGCAAAAATAATCTGAACAGGCATTTCTGGATTGTTAAGAATTTTCTGAATCCTTGCAAGATCCCTGAATATAAGGTTTGCACGCTTATATGTGGCAAATCTCCTTGCAAAACCTATAGTCAGAGCATTGGGATCCAATAAATTATCGACTTCCTTTATGCTTTCCGCAGGTTCACCGTTTTCTATTCTTTGTTCTTTAAGCTTTTCACGTACAAAACTTATCATCTTTGTCTTTAAAACATAGTGTGTTTTCCATAACTCTTCATCCGGGATATCATTTACCTTTTCCCATATTTCCTTTTTATACAGGTTTTCCTGCCAGTCAGGGTCAAGATATTTGTCATAGAGAAGCTTAATACTGGGGGAAAGCCATGTAAGGGTATGAATGCCGTTTGTTATATGCCCAATAGGGACTTCATCTTCAGGTACTCCTGGCCAGACGTTATTGAATATATTGCGGGAAACTGCACCGTGTAATTCGCTTACACCATTCTTTCTGCCTGCAAGTGTAAGAGCCAGTACGGTCATATTAAAATTCTGGTTATCATTAATTTTCATTCCCAGGTCTAAAAACTCATGCCTGCTGATACCTACAGACTCCCAGTAACTGCTGAAATACTTATCAATCATATGGAGTGGAAATACATCGTTGCCTGCAGGCACGGGTGTATGTGTAGTAAATACTAATGATGAATTGGCCATTTCCTTTGCAGTTCTGAATGTCAATCCTTTTTCCTTCATCAGTTTTCTTATGAACTCCAGTCCCAGAAAAGCAGAGTGGCCTTCATTCATATGATAAACGGTTGCATTTATACCCAATGCCTGCAAAACTCTAATACCGCCCATACCGAGGAATATTTCCTGCTGTATTCTTGTTTCCTGGTCACCGCCATACAGTCTGGCAGTGAGCATTCTGTCAGAAGAATTATTCTGCTCCACGTCAGTGTCCAAAAGGTAAAGAGTTACACGCCCAACCTTAACCTGCCAAACTTTTGCATAAACAAGCCTTCCAGGTAATTCCATACTGATATAGATTTGGTCGCCGTTAGCATTCAATGCAGGTAAAATAGGAAGCTGTGAAACATTCAGATTAGTGAATCTGGTTTCCTGCCATCCGTCGTGATTAATATGCTGACTGAAATACCCCTGTTTATAAAACAGCCCTATTGGTACAAAGGGTATTCCTAAATCACTTGCAGATTTGCAGTGGTCACCTGAAAGAACTCCCAGACCTCCTGAATAGATTGGCAATACTTCATTTAAGCCGTATTCTGCAGAAAAATATGCTATTATATGATTCTGTTTTCCAGGATAGGTTTTGCTAAACCAGGTATTGGTGTTATTCATATAGGAATCAAATTTTAATACGATTTCATCATAACGTCTGAGATAGTCAGGGTTGTTAAGTACTTGTTCAAGTTTTTTCTGACTGACTTCCTGAAGGAATCTGACAGGGTTTTTCCCTAGTCTTTCCCAAAGAGCAAGATCAATTTCCCTATATAAATCAATAGCTTCAGAATTCCAGGACCACCATAGGTTGTAAGCAATGTCTTTTAATCTTTTCAATCTTTCCGGCAATACTGCTGTAACTGTTATTCTTCCTAAAAGATACATATTATACCTCCAGTCATTTTTATCTATTTTATTATTAACTATTTTAGTCAAATAAATAACAATATACGTAATTAACTATTTTATATTGCTTATTTCATTATTATGTTGCTGCGCTTCCAATAGTTATTGCAATTTAATTTCTATTTTAATATGTATTTATTTATTACCGAATATTTTGTCACCTCCCGGAAATCAAATCTGTTTTCTTGGGAATAACCAAAATAGCCCGATTTGGGTGTAAAGGAATTAATTTATAGAAAACTCGGAAAGAAAAACGGATATCTTTTTATATATATTAGCATATATATGTCAATTTTTGTACATTTTTAGACAAATCTTTGCAAAACATTGATATCAGATAATTGAGCAGAAGCACGAAAGTGCTTCTACTCATCCTTTGTAGTCAGATTATTAGGAGGGGTTTTGTAAGGATTTCTTTTCATATACCTTCCTGTAGGATCATGATCTGCAGGATCTTTGTCGGGTACAAGTTCACCTTTGAAACCTGCAGGCTGTGTTATGGCTTTTGTTTTTCTGCTTTTCATATACATCCTCCGATTTTTTTTATTTCCTTTATCTTTTGCTTTTATATATATGGTTATGCTTATCAAATTTTAACCATAATTTCCTTATCATTAATTTTTGCTTTATTGAAAAAATAATATCATGATAAAGCGATATTTGATTTATGGGCTGATAGGTTGGTGTGTCGAGATATTCTGGACCGGTTTGGGCTCGCTAATGAATGGTAACATCAGGCTTGAGGGCTTTACAAACTTGTGGATGTTCTTTATATATGGAATGGCTGTATTTCTGGAACCCATACATGATGTTATCCGTGAATGGAGGTGGCTGTTCAGAGGAGTTATCTGGGTAGTAATAATATGGGGTATAGAATATACAAGCGGTTTGGTTCTGGGAAATATACTAGGAGTGTACCCGTGGGTTTATACAGGAGCATTTGCAGTTGATAACCTTGTTCGGATTGACTATGCACCAGCCTGGTTTGTGGCAGGTTTAATATTTGAAAAAATCCATTACAGGCTTGATGCCTATGGAATAGCATGAAATGAAGCAAAAGTGAAGCTTGCTTCATTTTTTATTTATATGTATTGTAAAAAATTAATTATTTAAAAATTATTAGAAATTTATTATCATTAAATAATAGGAAAAATTTTTCTATAAGTATAAATAGTAGAGTGGGGAAAATGTTGAAAGCTTACGGAAAGTTTACAGACAGACTGTTCAGATGGAAAAAACCGGGTTGGAAAGCAGCTGCAGCATTCATTGTGTTTCAAATATTTTTTGCATGTATTACATTACCGCTGTTTGTGTTCTTTGGACCTTTCGACGGTGTAAAAAGCACTGTTGTGGGAGCATCCTACAGAACATTTAAGCACCAGTATATAGCGGAACTTTTCTTATCAAAAGACAAAATCAAAAGAATATTGGAAGAAGTAAACCCACACGATCCCACTGAAAAGGGAGAAGATATAAAAGTGCTGAAATTTGGGGTCCGCAACACCGATAGGATTGAGGTTCTTAATTTGAGAGGCATTGATTATACAGGGAAGCTAATGATTGTATATGATCCAACAAGAATAAAAGTAGGTTATTCTTCGCAGATACCTGTATCAGGTGAGACTACAAGTATAATTGCAAAAAAAAATGGTGCTGTCGCAGCCGTAAATGCAGGAGGGTTCAAAGACGGCGGATGGGTTGGAACCGGAGGAACTCCGATAGGCTTTATTATGCATGGAGGCAAGGTTTTGTTTAATGAATCCGGTAACGAGAAAGCTAGGATGGATACTATTGCATTTACTGAAGATGGCATGCTGATAGTTGGCAAACATTCAATAGAAAAACTTAAGGAGTATGGGGTTAGGGAAGGGGTTAGTTTTGGGCCTCCACTTATAGTTAATGGCGAGCCTACAATAACAAAAGGTGACGGAGGATGGGGAATAGCGCCAAGGACAGCTATAGGCCAATGTGAGAATGGTGAGGTTCTGCTGCTTGTTATTGATGGCAGGAGTTTAAAATCTCTGGGAGCTACGCTAAGGGATATGCAGGACATACTCCTGAAATATGGGGCAGTAAATGCAGCTAATCTTGATGGGGGTTCCTCGACAACTATGTTTTTTAACGGAAGGGTTATTAATGTTCCTTCCGACAGATTAGGCGAGCGGGCAGTTCCGACCGTATTCATGGTATCTCCGGCAGAGGGGAGTGAACATGAATGAAGATAGTAAAAAAGTTTTTAGTTTGGGCGGCCGTATCGGTAGTATTTCAATTAGCCCTGCTCTGGATTGTTAATGATTTTTATATTGAAAACAGAGGGAAAATCGTAGAGGTAACGCGATATGAAGAAAAGGAAGGCAAGCCTGTTTCAGAAGAACTGAAAACTACTGCGGACAGCGGGGATGTTTCGGTCTCTTTTGACTGCAGCTATGCAGGATATATCAGTAAGGGTAAATTGCAAATCATCAGTTTGAAAGATAATGGACACGTAAAAACTATCAGCGGAAAAATGGGTGAAATAATATACTTTAGATGGCTTCCCGATAGAAATATGGTTTTGTACGTTTATATGGAGGACATAAGGGATAGGAAGAATATACATGTTGAGACGTATGATGCAGAGACGTTTGTTATCCGGGACTACCCTCAGATCACAGAAAGTTCTGACTCGATAAGAGTAGCGGATGTAGTACTATCACCATTTACCAACACTGTTTATATGAATCTGCAATTGGAGGATGAGAAAAGTAAGCTATATAAATATGATATAGCAGAAAACCTGAACTGCATCATGGCCGGGAAGAAGATCGAATACATGAATCATCTTAAATACACCGATAATATTGTTTATCAGACGGATGAAAAGCATATTTTTCTTATGAACGGTAAAGGGGAAATTTCCAGCTTGATTGAAGAATCAGTAAAAGATTATGCACTTCTTGGGGTTGATTACGGAGGAAGCATATATATAGGCGAACTAAACCAGAACAAAAAAGTAACAAAGGTTATTCTAATGAATACCTCCGGCAATGAGAAAAAAATGATAAAGACAATATATACTGACAGGCTTATTTCAGCTCAAGACATATACGTCTCACCGGAAGGAAACTTGTATTTGGTTCTACAAGATGAAAACACGGTTTATGACGCAGTGAATAGTTTAAACACAAAATATCCGGGTAAATTTATTCAAATTTCCGGCAAATATATAGTATCCGGTGAAAATGGCAAATTGATATTTACAACTCTTGCAGTATTGCAATAAAACTGGAAAAGATTTATAATTCAAGCATACCCATATGGAGTATTATCCGGAGGTAATCATAATGGAGAATGGAAAATCAAGTGAACATTACAGTGATAAACAGGATATATTGAAAAGATTAAGAAGAATTGAAGGGCAGGTAAAGGGTATACAAAAAATGGTTGAAGAGGATAAATACTGTGTGGATATACTGACGCAGGTAGCTGCGGTAAGGGCTGCAATAAACAAGGTAGGCGGATTGGTGCTGGAGAAGCATACCAAGACATGTATGAAGGATGCGCTTGAATCCCGTGATCAGGAAAAGATCATTGAGGAGTTTGTAGATACTGTACAGAAGTTTTTAAAATTTGTCGATTGATTTCAGAAGCAAATCAGTTAAGTCTGAATAAAAACAATTTTATGTTTCATATAAATTATACAGGGTAAAAATACTGAAAGAATTCTATTCAAAAAGAGAATAATAAATATAAACAGGCTAATATAAATTACAGGAGGCGTATTATGGCAAGTGAAAAGATAATTGTATTGACAAAGGATAATTTCGAACAGGAAGTGTTAAAGTCAAATGAACCTGTTCTGGTTGATTTTTGGGCACAATGGTGCGGACCCTGCAGAGCCGTAAGTCCCATAATGGATGAGTTGGCCAATGAGTATGACGGAAGAGCTAAGGTCGCGAAAGTAAATGTAGATGAGCAGGGTGAGCTTGCAGAAAAATTCAGAGTTATGAGTATTCCTACTGTAATGCTATTTAAGGATGGACAGATGGTTGAGAAAATAATAGGTGCCAGATCAAAGAACGAATTTTCGGGTATGATAAACAAGAATATTTAGTTGGTTTATACAAATAAGACGTAGTGATATATAATCGCTGCGTTTTTTATTGTAATAGGACTTTTGAATTATATGAGGGTAGCATGTCTCTATTTTTTGTAGAAAAAAGAGGATTTTTATTTTGTATATTGAATATATTATACTATAAGATCTGCATAACTGAACAGGTATTAACCAGCAGACTGTAATTTATAAACCGATTCTTGGAAAATGGAATCATTTTATAATAAATTTTATTATTTTCATACTAATGAGGGGGATTCAGATGGCAGGGGAAAAGCGTTTCAGGAACTCATTTTTTGGTTTTAAGAAATCTGATGTTAATGCATACATCGAAAAGATTCTAAAAGAATTTGACGACAAGCTGAAAGAGAAAGATGATGAAATTACTGCCTTAAAGAATCAGAACAGAGAAGCAAAGCTCAAATTTGAGGATTTGTCAAAGAAGGCTGATCAGATAAATGAAGATAGGGCAAAAATTGCAGATGTTCTTATTAAAGCCCAGGAAAAGGCAGAACTGATTATAGAAGATGCCAGGCTGCAGGCTATAGATGAGAAAAAGAAGCTTGAACAAATGGTAGAAGAAGAAAAGGAAAAACTGGTTGATTTGAAGCAGGAGCTAAAGCTGCTTAAATCCGAAGTTATAAACACTCTTAAAAAGTACGAAGGTCAACTGACTGAAATGATCGATACGGAGTCGGCGAGCTGATCCTTAAAAAAACACGAAAATACAGATAAAATTTCTATTGAAAAAAAAATTATTGAGTAGTATAATAACTACAACATTTATATTAATAAAACTGTGATAGGGAAGAGTACATGTAGATAATCTTTTAGCGAGCCCGGGTTTGGTGCAAGCCAGGCAGAGGACCATATGGAAAGCAGCCCTTGAGTTTCTTTCTTGAGAAATGCAGAAAAAATATCTAAGATTCTGCAATAGAGAAAGACGTAACCTTACGTTACAGAGGCACGGTATAATAAAGCATATGTTGGGGATTAAGTTTCTGTTTTCTTAATAATTATTTCCTTAAACTTTAATCGCTTACTTACTGCATAAATATGTATCGGTAGAGAGAGTGCCCGAAAGGACACTAAATAGGGTGGTACCGCGAATAGCTCCTTCGTCCCTTTGTAGGGATTAAGGAGTTTTTTATTTATACGCGTACCAGCTTTTCTTAAATACTTTGAAAAGACATAGGCGCAAGCAAGAGTGGCAGGGCTACATTTATTCTATTTTACTTCACAAATTGAAAGGAGTGTTTTTCAAATGGAAGAAATTTTAGAAGTCTTGGAGAAAAACAGCAGGCTCAGTGAGGAGCAAATTGCAGTAATGCTTAACAAAACTGTGGAGGAAGTACGAGCGGCTATAAAAAAACTTGAAGAAGACAATATAATTTTAGGATACAATACCATGGTTAACTGGGAGAGAACCAGCAAAGAAACAGTTACTGCTTTGATAGAGGTAAAGGTTACTCCGCAGAGGGGTGAAGGGTTTGATAAGGTAGCAGAAAGGATTTATAGATTTCCTGAAGTGAATGCATGCTATCTTATGTCAGGAGGATTTGACCTCACTGTGATTGTGGAAGGCAAGACTATGAAGGAGGTAGCTCTTTTTGTAGCAGAAAAGCTGGCACCACTTGAATCTGTTCTCAGTACTGCGACACATTTTGTTTTGAAAAAATATAAGGATAAGGGTACTATATTTGAGGAAAAAAGAAAGGATGAGAGGGAGGCGATATTTTTATGAGAATAGCTGATATGATTTTACCTAGTGTAAGAAATACTCCTCCATCAGGGATAAGAAAATACTTTGACCTAATAAATGAAATGAAGGATGTTATTTCCCTAGGGGTTGGGGAGCCGGATTTTATTACTCCATGGAATATCAGGGAAGCAGGCATTTATTCTTTGGAAAGAGGTCATACCCAGTATTCTTCGAATGCAGGATTCATAGAATTGAGACAGGAGATCGGCCTTTATCAAAAGAGAAAGTATGGTCTTGAGTATGGTTGGAAAGATCAGATTCTTGTTACGGTTGGGGGAAGCGAATCGATAGATATTGCTTTAAGGGCATTAGTTGGTCCGGGGGATGAAGTTGTTATCCCGGAACCAAGTTTTGTAGCATATAAGGGATGTGTTTCCTTTATCGGCGCAACGCCTGTAACTATAAACTTAACGGCTGAAGACCAATTCAGACTCACACCGGAATTGTTGGAAAAGGCTCTGACTGACAAGACAAAGGTTGTAATTATACCTTTTCCAAACAATCCTACAGGCGGTATTATGAATAAGGAAGATCTTGATAAGATTGTCAGTATATTAAAAGACAAAAATGTTATAGTTATTTCCGACGAGATATACTCCGAGCTGACATATGAAGGCAAGCATGTTTCAATAGCGAGTTATCCTGAGATGAAGGATAAAACGCTTGTAATCAACGGATTTTCGAAGGCATTTGCAATGACTGGCTGGAGACTTGGCTATGCATGCGGACATCCGGATCTTATAGAAGCTATGAAAAAGATTCACCAATACGCAATAATGTGTGCACCCACAACAGCTCAGGATGCTGCTATAGAAGCACTAAGAAACAGTGATAAGGATGTAAAAATGATGGTTCAGGAATATAACAGAAGAAGAAGAGTCATGGTTGATGGGTTTAGAAAAGCCGGATTGGACTGTTTCGAGCCACTGGGTGCTTTTTATGTTTTCCCCTGTATAAAATCAACAGGAATGAAATCTGATGATTTCTGTGAAGGACTTTTAATGGAGGAGAAGGTGTTGGTGGTTCCGGGAACAGCTTTTGGAGATTGTGGAGAGGGATATGTGAGAGCTTGCTATGCATCTTCCTTTGATAATATAGTGGAGGCTATGAAGCGTATAAAGAATTTTGCGGAGAGGAACAGGGGATAAGAAAGGGTAAATGTACAAACTTATTGCTATTGATCTGGATGGGACACTACTAAATTCTAATAAACAGATATCGCAAAAGAATATAACCTATATAAAATATGCAATTGACAGGGGAATAAAAGTAATAATATGTTCCGGACGGATTTTTGCAGGTGCAAGGATTTTTGCCAAACAAATGTCTATAGCAGAACCTCTTATTGCTTGCAACGGAGCAATAATTAAAGATATGAATTCAGAGGAAGTTCTTTATTATAACTCCATGAATATAGGCGATTGCCTCAATGTAATAGATATGTGCCATGCTGAAAATGTGTATTTTCATATTTATATCGGTGACACAATGTACACGGAAAAACTGGAGTTCTCATCCTTGTTTTACTGGAATAAAAATAAAGAACTTTCTGAGGATGAAAAAGTAGACATAAAGTTGGTGGGCAATATAGAAAGGATTGTAGAAAACTGTAAAGCACCGGTTTCAAAGTTTGTCGTTATATCTGAAGACCTAAAACAGTTAAAGCGGATTAGAGAAAAGGTATGTACTCTTGACACCATTGAAGTAGTGAGTTCAAATTACAATAATTTTGAAGTTATGAACAATGGGGTAAACAAAGCAAATGCGCTAAAATTTCTAGCCGGAAAGATGGGAATAAAAAGGGAAGAAATAGTAGCTATCGGAGACAATGAAAATGATTATTCAATGATAGAGTACGCGGGATTTGGAGTAGCTATGGAAAATGCGGAAGAAAAAATAAAAAGTATTGCTGATTTTATTACACTGTCTAATGACCAGGATGGAGTAGCTCATATAATAAAAAAGATCGTATTATGATACGGTCTTTTTTTGTTTGTAAGTAAGCTAGGCAGGCACTCTTTTTATCTTCTTGCCTTGTTTCATATAAAAAAGTATTAATCTGTCAAGTTCCTGACTTGCTTTAAGTATATCCTCACAGCTGCCTTTCTCAATTACTTTGTATAATTTTTCTCTAAGAAATTCCAACTTGCTCACAACAAACCTCCAAAAATCATAAAACAAAATATTGCGTTATTCTTCATCTTTCTAACAATTTATGATAAAATAAGGAAATAAAGTATTATCTTATATAATAAAGCAACATTATGTTGCTGTCAATATTAAACAATTAATTATTCCTTGAATTTCTTCATAAAACAAGTAATAGTCAAATAACATAAATTTTTGGGGTGAAAATATTGTGACTTTTTCAACGGTACTAAAGCAGTTAAGAGAAGAGAGACAACTGTCCCAGAAAATTATAGCAGAATTTTTAGGAATTACACGGCAAGCTATTGCGTCATATGAGCTTGGTAAAAGGGAACCGGATTATGATATATTAAGAAAACTTGCCGATTATTTCGGAGTATCTGTAGATTATTTGCTGGGAAGATCCATATGCAAAGATGTTAATGCTGTGACAGTAGGCAGCAATATTATTCTGATAAAAGGTGGATTAACCTATAAGGAATTATCTGAAGCTATCAGCAGAAAAACCGGTACTTTAATCTACCATGACCTGCTTGAAAGTTACGCAAAAGGTGAAAAAATGCCATTTATTGGCACAATTAAGATTTTGGCCAGATACGCTGGCGTCCGTGAATCCTTTTTTTATACATATAATACGGAAGAAACACTGGAGGAAGAAAAAACACTTTATACGAGAGAAATGCAGTTGCTGGATTCAGATGAAGTAATGCAGCATCTGGCACTATTTGACAGAGATTTACTTCAGTGGATGGTTAACCAGGACAATATGAATTTTATTGAGCTGGCAAAAGAAATGCAGGAAAAGGGTGTGAAAATTGATACGTTGAAATCCCTTATTACAGATTTAGCGTGTGATAAGGCATTAAGTGAGTAAACATAATACAAATAAAAGTAACTTGGATATATTGAACGGCATATAATAAATATATAATATTGATAAAAGTATCAATTATGCTGGAGCAGAACAAACTATCTGTTTTGCTGAGCGGACAAGCAAATAAATTATTTCTGTGTTTGTCTCATTAAGATTATGGAGGGATTTGTATGGATTATAGACCATATGATCAAATGATGAATTATTATATGCCCAACTCACCTATGATGGGTAATCCAACAGAAAAGCTGGAAGATATGTACCCGGAAGTATACTATAGAATATATCCCAAAATCAAACAAATATGTATGTTGAAAGATACGGCTGACAATAAGGAAATGTATCCTTATCCGAGCAGGAGTACCGTTGAGAGAATGGTTGATGATATATATAGAGATACTATGATGGAAATGGGAGAGACTGAGGACGATCAGGAACAGATGGAAGAGCAAAGACAAGTACTTCCTTACGGATATGCTTATCCCGGATATACTTTTCCGGTATATGCCCCTCCAGTATATGGCTTTGGCGGCAGAAGAAGATTTCTCAGAGATCTTGTCGGCGTATTGTTGTTAAGAGAACTTCTTGGTAGAAGAGGATACTACTATTATTAATTACAAGAAAAGGGTCAGCTTAGTAAAGCTGGCCCTTTTCTTAAGTAAAGAGGAGTGATGTGCAATACTATCTGTTTTTTATGTAACAATCAAAATACTCTTTGTTCAATATTTCTTCACTCAAATCTTTATATGCAAGTTCTTCTGAAGTTATACACAATCCGGCACATATAGTAGCAAATCTTAGACATTCTTCTATAGATTTATTCTGTAAATATCCATATAGAAATCCTGAGAAAAAACTGTCTCCAGCTCCATTTGCATCCTTGTACCTATATTTGTCAATAATATCTGTCTGTATCCAGTCACCGCTTTCTGCAAGGCATGTTGCACCCTTTTTACCGTGTGTACATACTATGAGCTTTTTTCCTTTAGAATACAGATCTTTCATAACAGACTTGTAATCCGACATATTGTCAGAGCTCATGAATATATAGTCTGAAACGTTGATATAATCTTCATGATAACTGTTTTTACCGTCATAATCATGTAAATCCGTCCAAATAGGTTTGTTGTATTTTTTGCAAAGATTTATTAGTTTTTTTGTATAGCTGATTATATTTAGTACAATAATATCGCAGTCACGAATAATACTTTCAAGTCTGTCCAAATCCAGAGAGGGGCTATCGGAAGAGTTTGTAACAAAAATGGATATTCTGTTACCTTCTTCATCCATAATATTGATATGTCTCTCAGTTCCATTTGCGTCTATATCGTATATAAAATTTACTCCATTTGAGGTAAGGCTTTTTACAATTTTTTCACCATATATATCATTGCCTATAATTGAATGCAATACAGTAGGTACATTGAGTTTGGCAAGATTAAGGGCTTTTCCCGCTCCGGTTGATCCTAATGTTTCATTAAAGGATGCATAGTGTATTGTTTGTGGCTTTTGTTCAGGTAGATTCTTTAGGTGAACGATGGAGTCATAAGTTGTTCCTCCCAGTATAACAACTTTTTTCATTCTGCTTCCTCCTTTGGCATTTTGCTGGCAAGCTGAAATGCCAGATTTTTAATTGCATTTGATAATTCTTTATTTACAGGGTAAAGATCTTCTAAATATTCCAAAATGTAAATAGCCGACTGTGGGGATTTTTCGTATCCCTGAAGCATTTTGCCGAGGTGTTTTGAAAACCCGGGGTATTGCTTTTCGATTCTCCTATTATTACAGAATTTATCAGCATAGGATTCTGTTTTTATCTCGATCAGGTGGACTATGGACGTTAATTGGTTAACAGCATGATTTTCAATTAACCTTAACGCGGACAGTTTTTCCCCTCTGGCATATCTGCATAATCCAACGTATAGATTCGTTAAAGCTTCGTTTAAGGCAAAATCAATAGAATGATTTTTCACTTCCGGGATGATTTTGCTAGGCCTTGCTATATCATTATTGTTGTATGAACTGTATTTCCAAACTATTCTTCCTTCAGAATAAGGAATACCTTCCAGTTCTCTTTCTTCAAAAACTGCAAACTCCCCATAAATCCCGTCTTCAAACATGATCTTATAGCCGTTGTCAGTATTTTTGAAGGAATAAGTCAAATTATTAACATGACTTAGCCAGTCCAGGTTATCCAAAAGTCTCTGTTTGCATCCCTGTTTTGCAATAACAAAAAAGTCAAGGTCTGAGTAATCATCGATTCTTTCTGTTTCAATTCCGACAGACCCAAGCCCAAGCAGAGCCAATGCCTGATTTGTTAATTCAAGGGATTTCCCGATATCATCAAGTCTTTGCAGTAATAAATTTTTTCTTGACATAAATCACATCCTGACACAATAGACTTTTTTCAATTATTACTTTTGTTAACTTACATATGAGAATTTATTTACATTTAATGCTATTATAATTAAACTATAAGTTATATTTGCATAAAAGTCAATATGGATTCAATTATTATCTAATGCATATTGACCAGAAGAGATTTACGAATTATAATTGTTAGATAAGTATTAAGTTAGTGCTCTGTGTTAGTGAAATTATTCCTGGAATGGGTATAATGGGTTAACTTCAGTTTTGTTGGAGGATAGTATGAAAAGCAATATAAAAATATTGGTAAGTCCCCCCATGGAATTTTTGTATTCTCTTTTTGCTTTAGGAACAGATAAAAGTTTTTTTGAAATGGTCCGGAATTTTAACCTCGAACCAAACGAAGCTATTGTCGGTACACTAAATAACATGAGAAAAACTCTTTCACGCTATATACAGCAGGAATTGAAATACTTCTATGATTTGGGCGGACTGGGATATATACTTTATAAGTTCATAGTAGCAAATCCTGAGTTGAACAAGGTATATGAGATTTTGGAAAAGCTTAAGGAAGAAAATGCAGATGACCTGGTACTTAAAATTATTCAGAGTGTCTGTAAAAACACCCTTCCTAAGGAAGACTCTGAGGAGTATTTGGCATTAAAGGGGAACAGGGAAAATCTCCTTAAGTTACTGGACAATACCAAGTTTCAGGATGACCGGAGGAAGGATAGGGTAATCGAAGCTGTAGAAAATCCTGAAGAAATAAAACTACGTTTTTACCTTCTTTTATCCCAGTTTTATGAATGTAGTTTTAAACCTGTCGAAGGAGAGATTATAAAGCTGCTTGATAATCAGAAAGAGAAGTATGAAAAAATATTTAAAGAAGAGACAAATGATTTTTTGGAACAATACATAGGGATAGAATCCCTTAAGGATGACGGGGACATAATTATTCATATAAGCTTCTTCAAATACGTCAGCTGCCACAGCTATTCATCATATAGCCCTGCATTTGCGGATTGGTTTGTACTAGGCATATATTCGGATTTGCTGTTTGATGACTATATAATATCAGAAAAACTGGCTAATTTCTTTAAAGTGCTGTCTGATGTAAACAGAATAGAAATACTTAGGCTTTTGTCTGAACGCTCATGGTTTGGACAGGAACTGGCAGAGAAACTTAATATTTCTCCTCCTACGGTGTCCTATCATATTGGATTCTTGCAGCAAATGGGGCTTGTAAACTTCGAAAGAGCAGATAACAGGTTTTACTATTCACTTAACGAGGCAAAGTTAACAAAACCTCTCGAAGAGTTTAAAAGACTATTGGGTAAGAGATAGCAACAAACTATATTCTATATTTGAATTAATAAAAAGGATGACTCAAGCTGTGAGCCATCCTTTTTATTTGAGTTTATACTGCGCCTTCGCCTCTTTCACCGGTCCTTATCCTGACTACATCTTCAACATTATATATAAATATTTTCCCATCTCCCACCTCACCGGTTTTAGCTTCCTGGGAAACAAGCCTGAGGATATCTTCTACCTGATGCTCTTTTGCCACAATTTCAATCTTAATTTTGGGAAGAAGATTCAGGGTAACTTCCGTGCCTCTGTAAAACTCTTTTCTTCCTTTCTGCAAGCCACATCCCATAACCTGGCTTATGGTAAGACCATGAATATTGAATTTGTTGAGAGCTTCCTTGATTTCTTCCAGCTTACCCGGTCTGATAATAGCTTCAATCTTTTTCATTAAAACCCACCTTTCTTGTTATTAATTGTAAATCAGTGCTATATATAAACAACTTTATAGTGAATTCTGAAAAGCTGTTTATCCAAATACTCCATAAGAATTTGTAAAATCTTACGGTTATTAGCGAAAAGTGTAATTTGAGTTTCACAGTTGATTGGTTATATGAATCATAGTAGCTGCGATTTAGCCTCTTAACTTTCTCCGGGCTTACAGAGCGATACTCTGATCTGCTGTAAAATCAGGATAGGCATCTTCACCATGTTGAGCAGTATCCAAACCTTCTTCTTCATCTTTTTCTGAAACCCGTAGTTTTGTGAATACTGAAATTACTTTTAATATAGCAAATGTAAGAATTCCTGAGAATGCAATTGTCACTATTACGGATAATGCCTGGATTCCTAATTGTGTGAAGCCGCCACCCAGCAATAATCCCTTATGCTGTGCAAATGAGTTTATGGATGGATCAGAGAAGAGGCCTGTTGCAAGAGCTCCCCAGATACCTCCTATGCCATGACAACCGAAAGCATCAAGGGAATCATCATAACCGAGCTTAGCTTTTACTACGCTGATTGCGAAGTAGCATATAGGACTTACCAGCAAACCGATTATTACGGCAGGCAATACACCGACGAAACCTGCAGCGGGAGTTATGGCTACCAGTCCTACTACAGCACCTGTTGCTGCACCTAGAAGTGTTGGCTTACCGTGATGTACCCATTCAACAACCACCCATGATAAGAGAGCAGCAGCTGCTGCCGTGTTTGTTGTAACCAAAGCATTTACTGCAAGACCGTTCGCTGATAAGGCACTTCCTGCATTGAAGCCGAACCATCCGAACCATAGCAAAGCTGCTCCTATAAGCACGAAAGGTATGTTGTGCGGAATCATTGGTACCGTCCTGTATCCTTTACGTTTACCTAAGACAAGTGCTGCAGTAAGACCTGCAATGCCTGAGCTTATATGAACTACGGTACCACCTGCAAAGTCAAGTGCACCCATCTTCCCAAGCCATCCGCCGGAACCCCATACCCAGTGGGCTAAAGGGTCATATACAAAGGTTGCCCAAACCAGTATGAATGCAAGAAAAGCGGGGAAGCGCATTCTTTCTGCGAAAGATCCGGTAATCAAAGCCGGTGTTATTATTGCAAACATCAGCTGGTACATAGCAAAAGCGCCATGAGGTATTGTGGCTGCATAACCGGAAGGATCTGCTCCAACACCTTTGAATCCGAGGAAATCAAGGTTTCCGAAGAGACCGTTGAATGCATCGGGACCAAAAGCTATACTATAACCTACCAGAACCCACTGGACTGATATCAACCCGATTATTACAAACGAATTCATCATTGTGTTCAAAACATTTTTCTTTCTAACCATACCACCATAAAACAATGCAAGACCGGGTGTCATAATAAATACCAGGGCAGTACAAATAATATTGAATGTTGTATCACCGCTGTCGATTTTTGATTCACCTTCTGCGAAAGCTGCAACAGGTATACAAACGATAAATAATAACATGATTATTGAGTATAATTTTTTCTTCATTGTTCGATTCCTCCATTTTCTTAATGAACCTTGTCGGGTTCTGTTTTATAGTTTTATTTCCTTTGGCACTTTAAAGGACTTACTGTGTCTATAAGCACCTTTAGCTAAGATTTTGGAATTATCGACTTTGATAATATTGGTTGATAAACTAAAAAATCCGTTTAGTACTTGCGTATTGGAGCTCCAGCACGAAATCGCTTCAATGAGATTCGTGAGTCAACAAAGTTGAACTGGCAGCAGATGGTTATTTCTTGTAAGAAAAACCAAAAAGGCGCATTATTAAGAGTATACAAACTTCTAAAGAGTGCAATCTCTTAATAAGCGCCTTCACTTATTTTTCAACTTTATTTACTTTAGACTTATTATAACATTGACTATGTAAAAATGCAATATTATTTATATATAAATTCATAAAATTTTCTTGTAAGTTAATCGTGTATACTCATATTTGACATTGTATCTATTCTTTGCAATTATTTCGAATGTGGTAGCATTTGCAAATATGAAAGTTCTAGAATATAAACTTGCATTTTTGAAATCAATATGATAACATAATCAATATAAGCGTGGATGATTTTGAAAGCAACATAAAAATGATCATGCATTTATAAGGTATATAAAATCCATATTGACAGATTATAGATTTAAAATTATATTTATGAATATAATTAACCATATACCAAATATTTAGTAATGGGTAACACAAATAAATTGTAAGTTTTTTAAAACTGGACTAAAAGCAGATGTATATATAACAGACAATGGGGTCTTTCACTACGGGCAGGGTTGGCTTGTGGTTGAGAGACTTTTTTCTAATTCTATTGGCAAACTAGCAATAGTATCTTTGTTATAGAGGCATTGAAAGGCAGGTACTTACAGTGGCTGGTGAAAAATATATCGTAGCAACAGCTGAAAATCCAATACAGATAAGTGTCCGTAACATACTTAACCCTGAGGGATATGGCTTCTTAGGTAATTGCAGTGACTCAATTTCACTTATAAGATTAGTCAGGAGTTACAATCCTGATTTTGTTGTCGTAGATATGAATCTGCAGCTGCGGGAATTGAGGGGTATACTTGAAACCATTGATGAAGAGATGCTGTGTGCTTGTATTATTATTGGGGATTATAAAGATGTGGAAATTGTGAGTTTGCTGGAAAAGTCAAAAGTTATGTCGTATTGTCCGAAACCATTAAACAGGGATGTTTTATTGCACGTTGCCGAAATGGCAAATATGAGCTACAGAAGGATTTACGATCTGAGCAAAAAACTCAGAGAAATGACAGAGAGTTATGAAAGCCGTAAGGTAGTGGAGCGTGCGAAGTGGATTCTTATGGAGCGGGATGGCATGACAGAAAATGAAGCATACGAGAGAATGAGAAAGAAAAGTATGGATAACAGGATGTCGATGAAATCAATAGCAGAAGCAATAATATTTACTTATGAAATAACAAACAAATAGTGCTATAAAAATAAATCAGCTGCTGGCATATGCCGGCAGCTGATTTATTTTTTACTTAACCTGCCCAGCTGCTTGATTTCATATGCTTCAGGTAATTAATAAGTCTGGTAAAAAGAATTAATAGTTAATTTATGGAACTATATGCAGGAAACTGCGTCTAATAATGTTGTTTTTTACTTTTGGTGGTAATAGTTGGGGGGTGAAATATTGGGGGGTATTATAGAAATTAACGGTGCCAGAAAGGTTTACAGAGTGGGGAATGAGAAGATTGTTGCATTGGACAAGATAGATTTATCCATAGAAAAGGGAGAATTCTGTTGTCTCCTTGGTACATCCGGTTCAGGTAAGTCAACACTTCTGAATCTTATGGCAGGACTTGAAAAGCCTACTAAAGGGCAAATAAAGGTAAAAAACGAATACATAGAAAAATTGAATGAAAAAAAGCTTGCGGTGTTTAGACAAAACAACATCGGATTTGTATTCCAGTCTTACAACTTGTTGCCTACTTTAACTGCTTTGGAAAACGTAAGCCTGCCCCTGGCATTCAAGGGAGTTCCCAGATTAGTCAGGGATAAAAAGGCAAAAGCGATGTTGGAGGCCGTAGGACTGACTTCGCAGCTTAAGAGAAAGCCGTCGCAGATGAGTGGTGGGCAGCAGCAGAGAGTAGGTATTGCGAGGGCATTTGTTGGTAGGCCGGAAATTGTTTTTGCAGATGAACCTACAGGAAATCTTGATTCCAAAACAACTAAAGAGGTAATGGAGCTTATCACCTCAATGGCACGTACATATAATCAGACGCTTATTATTGTCACTCATGACATGACCATTGCTTCTTATGCTGATAAGATTGTGCATATATTGGATGGAAATATAGAAAAGATAGAAATGAATTACAAATATTCAAGGGGGACAACTCTATGAGGAGAATCAGAGCATGCGCTTTTATATTGGCATTGATAGTTTTATTTGCAGGTAATATATATGCCGAAGCGGCACAGGGCGATTCAGGACCAATAATAATCAATGTGGACGCGGGAGACGTTAAGCCATTATTGAACATAGTACCCGGAACTTCTATTCCGGTATTATACGCAGGTGATACTGTCACGCTTACACTTCCGGTAAAAAACAGCAGTACCCATGATGCAAAAAATATCACTGTAACACTGGATTCCGGGGGGAAATCAGATTTTCCTTTTGTATATGATGAACTAGGCTTGGCAAAAAAGGTAGATAAAATAATCAGCAATCAAACTGTAAACGTAGTGTTTGAACTGGATGTAGACCAGTATGCTACTGAGGGCAGGCACGTGATAAAGCTTAATTATTCTTATTCTAATATAATGGGTAATGACTATACCTCATCTGAACTTATAAGTGTAAAGATAATAAATAATAATGCGCCTCCGAAACTGACAGTAAGCAATATAGCTTTCAGTACAGAAAAAGTGATACCGGGACAAAAGGTTAATGCGAATTTTAAGCTCAAAAATTTGGGTACATTGGAAGCTAAGGATATTAAGATCACCCTGAACGGTTTGAAAAATGAAGGATTTACGATAGATAATTTCACCGATACCAAATACCTATCAGAAATCAAGGGACAATCGGAAGCTTATGTTATATATACACTGGTACCATCTAAGAATATTACAGGTGGAACTCATACCCTGGAACTTAAAATGGAGTATAAGGATAATAAGAACAAAGCATACACTGAAGTCAGCCAGGTATTTATTCCGGTTACAGGGAAGGCTGAAGAGGGTAAAGCTTCATTGATGTTCGAAGAAATTCAATATCCTGTGAATTCACTTGAACCAGGTAGTGACTTTCCTCTTAGCTTTAAAATAACAAATAACGGTAATGGAAAAGCACAAAATATCAAAATATGGCTTACAACAGATAAAGAAATAATTTCGAAATCCCTAAGCACAATTGCTATTGATACCCTAGATAAAGGGCAGACAAAAAAGGTGGAGTTCAAGCTAAGTGCTGTTTCCGATGCAGCAACGAAAAACTACCCTGTAGCAATAAATATGGAATATGATGAGACACGGGATGATAAGGTTCAGAAGAATAACTTGACTCAATATATAGGGATATATATTGAGAATAATACAGTGGGAAAATCCGTTCCCAAAATCATTGTAAGCAAGTACAGCTTCGAGCCGGTGCAGGTAAAGGCAGGAGAAAACTTCAGGCTGAAGCTGCATTTTCTAAACACCAACAGGTCAATACCTACAAGTAACATAAAAATTTCATTATCATCAGATGACGGTACCTTTCAGCCTGTAAATTCCAGCAATACTTTCTATATAGAAGGTATTGCTCCGAAAGCTGTTGTTGGCAAGGAAATCACCTTTAGTACCAAACCTGATGTAACAGCAAAACCTTACATATTGACAGTAAATTATGAATATGAAGATGATAAGGGAAATCCGTATACTGCAAAAGATGTGATCAGCATACCTGTCCTTCAGGTTCTAAGACTGGTTACGGGTGAAGTAGCAGTATCGTCTGAGGCGTTTGCGGGACAGCCGGTACCGGTGACAGCCGAATTCTTCAATATGGGTAAATCAACACTTTATAACCTGATGATCAAAGCAGAAGGAGATTTTCAGGTTCAAGGCTCCGGATATTTCGTAGGTAATTTCGAACCTGGAAAGAGCGATGTGTTTGATACTACTCTTATTCCCAATAAGGTAGGGGGAGCAAAGGGAAATATAGTATTCTCTTTTGAAGATGCTTCAGGAAAGCAGACAATTATTAAAAAAGAGTTTACTATGAATATAATGGAAATGCCGAAGCAGCCGGGTATTGATGGAGAGATTCCTGGAGTTCCACCGGCTGCTGAGTCAGGGAAAAAAGGTGTTAAGCCAATATACCTTATTGCCGGAGGAGCAGGGGCTGCTATTATTATTCTGATACTAATAATTGTTCTGCGCAAGAAAATCAAAGCAAGGAAGGAATTGACTTTGGATGAATAGTCTTGATCTGATTAGAATGGGCTTAAGAAACCTGCTCAGGCGCAAAACCCGTACAATTCTGACTGTATTGGGTGTAGTTATAGGAACTGCGGCAATTGTTGTCATGCTTTCTCTAGGGATAGGAATGAATGAGAGCTTTAACCGTGAAATGCAAAAAATGGGCAGTCTCAATATAATAAACGTAAATAATTATCGGATGCCTGAAGGTGACTCAGGTATCATGCAGGGGCCCATACAGACAGGGGTGCTTGATGATAAGGCTGTTGCCAAGATGGCCCAGCTCGAAGGTGTAGAAGCTGTTACACCTTTGTTTGAAGCATATCCTAAATTCGTATCGGGCAAGTATGTGGCTTTTGGGCAGCTAATAGGAATTGATACAAGAGTGATGAAGGAGTTTGAATTTAAAATTGATCAGGGAAGCTTATTGCAGGCCGGAGAAAGTAATACTGTAGTTTTTGGCTGTAATATGGCACAGAACTTTTATAACCCGAAATCCCGGGGAGGCTTCAACATGTACATGGGTATGCCAGGACAAAAACCTCCGGTTGATGTCATGAATGACAAGATGCTTCTGACCTTTGACATGAGTTATGGAGAAAGGCAGCCTATGGGAGCAGTACAGGATCAAACTGTAAAAAAGCCGGCCAAATTGTATAAAATAAAGGTTGCAGGTCTTCTTGCCCAATCTAATGATGAAAAAGATTACTGTGCATATATGGATATCAATCAGTTGAAAAAGCTGGTAAAGGAGTTTGAGAAAAGCCAGGGTAACCAGGGGGGGCGGGGGATTAGCCAGAGTCAGCAAGGATATCAAAGAGTAATGGTGAAGGTTTCAGACATAGAAGATGTAGAGATGGTGCAAAATAAGATAAAGCAAATGGGTTATGGCACGTATAGCCTTTCTGATATTAGAAAATCAATGCAAAAGCAGGCAAACACCATACAGATGGTACTCGGAGGCATTGGAGCTATTTCTTTGCTTATTGCTGCACTGGGTATTACAAACACAATGATAATGTCTATTTATGAAAGAACCAGAGAGATTGGTGTGATGAAAGTATTGGGGTGCATGTTGGGAGATGTCAGAAGACTGTTTCTTTTTGAAGCCGGTATGATTGGTTTTATTGGAGGGCTTGTGGGTATCGTTTTCAGTTATGGGGCTTCTTCGCTGCTCAATTATGTAGGCTCAGGTTTTATGAATAGGGGAGGCCCGCCTATGGGGGGGAATCCTGAACCGAATCACATTTCCGTAATTCCGGTCTGGCTGGCTCTGACATCTATTGTTTTTGCTGTAATCATAGGCCTGGTTTCCGGCTTCTATCCTGCAAGAAGGGCGATGAAACTGAGTGCATTGGAGGCAATAAGGACTGAGTAAAAGCTTTTATATTTGACAAGATCAATATTTAGTTAGATAATATAAATCTAAAGCGTGATTTTGAAAGGATTGATGAAAGTGCTTGAATTAGAACAATACAAGCTTGAGATTGAGGGAATGAAGAAAGACTTGGACGAAATGGGGGCTTCACTTTGACATCCCCAGACTGAGTGAACAAATAGAGGAGTTGGAACAGAAGGCAGCAGAGCCGGGTTTTTGGGATGATATTGAGAACTCTCAGAAGGTTTTACAGAAAACAAAAGGACTTAAGACAAAGGTAGAAAAATTTCAGAGTCTTGAAGCCAAGTGGGAAGACCTGGTTACATTGTGTGAATTGGGTATAGAGGAACAGGATGAAAGCATCATACCTGAAGTCGGAGAAAGTCTGAAAGAGTATAAAGACGGATTTGAGAAACTCAGGCTTGAAACACTTTTAACTGGCCAGTATGACAAGAATAATGCAATACTCACATTGCATGCAGGGGCAGGCGGAACTGAGGCTCAGGATTGGGTACAGATGCTGTTGAGGATGTATACGCGGTGGTGTGAGGAAAAGGGTTATACGGTCAAAACCTTGGATTTTCTTGATGGGGATGAAGCCGGTATAAAAAGTGTAACCATACATGTGATAGGTGAGAATGTATATGGGTATCTCAAGTCAGAAAAGGGTGTACACAGACTAGTTAGGATTTCTCCCTTTGATGCATCTGGAAGAAGGCATACATCCTTTGCCTCTCTTGATGTAATGCCTGAGCTTGATGACGATATTGAGATAGATATAAGCCCTGATGATTTAAAGGTCGATACCTACCGTGCCAGTGGTGCAGGTGGGCAGCATATTAACAAAACAGAATCGGCTGTAAGAATTACACATATTCCAACCGGAGTAGTAGTAGCCTGCCAGACTGAACGTTCACAGTTTCAGAACAGGGATACTGCTATGAAAATGCTGAAAGCTAAATTGTTGGAATTGAAAGAACGGGAGCAAAAGGAAAAAATAGAAGATTTGAAGGGTATACAAATGGATATAGCATGGGGAAGCCAGATAAGATCGTATGTATTTTGTCCTTATACCCTTGTAAAGGATCATAGAACTAACTATGAAGAAGGTAATGTAAATGCAGTAATGGATGGAAAGTTGGACGGTTTCATAAACTCATATCTTGCTGCAGGCTTAAACAGCAAATAGTGGTATAAAAAAAGGAAGCTTGATTTTCAAGCTTCCTTATGTTTTATCATTATTGATTGGGATGCAGACTATAAATTCCGTGCCTTTGCCTAATTCACTTATTACCCTTATCTCTCCTTCATGTTTCTGTATTATGTTCTGACAGATAGAAAGCCCAAGGCCCATACCGATACCTGCACCTTTTGTAGAGAAACCCGAATCGAATATTTTTGGTATGTCTTCTCCTTTAATCCCGCATCCTGTGTCTCTTATGCTTATATATGCCTGATTTTCATCAGCATAGGTTTTAATGAAAATATCGCCTTTTTCTTCTATTGATTGTATAGCGTTTACCATTATATTCATAATTACCTGGTTCAGAAGTCCAGGGAAGCATTTTACCATCCTTGAGTTTTCATAATCCTCATGAATTGTAATTTTCTTTTTCCAGAGATTTGAAGTAAGTATAAGAACACTCCTTATACCCTCGTGTATATCCGTTTCCTGAAACTCAGCCTGGTCAAGTCTTGAGAAGGTTTTCAGGCTTTTGATTATTTCTCCCACCCTTTGGCAGGCCATAACGCTTATGCTGTTAGTTTCCTTCATTTGGTCTATCTGTTCTGACAGCTCTTCATTGGATTTGATTACATCATTTTCGCTCAGCATGTTTATAAACATGTCACATATCTGGACATTACTGTTTATAGCACCTAAAGGGGTATTTATCTCATGGGTGATGGCAGCAGTCAGCTGCCCGATGGAAGCCATGTTTTCACTTTGTACAAGCATGGATTGGGTTTCCTCAATCTGCCTTTTTGATTCGATCAACTCTTCGTTTTGTGCTTCTAGTTCATCATTCTGATTTTCAAGAACTTTTTTCTGATCCTCCAGAAGTCTGCTGTATTCTTTCATTTTGTTCATTATGCGATTGGTTGAATCTGCAATGGATTCAATTTCTCGAAGAGGCCGCTTGAGAACTATCTGCTTGTCGGTTTGGTTCTGGAAATCTTCGTTTGCTATTGCCATAATCTTTTCATCCAACTGAATCAATGGATTTGTTATTGGGGCAGTAAGAATCTTATTTATAATGTTTGCAATAATAAGAGCTACGATGCCGGAAATGACGATTCCTATAAGCAGCGCTATTACTACAAAAAGAATAAACTCAGAATTGATTCCTGTTAGGACGCTTCCTATAACGATCCCTTTGGAATCCTTGAGAGGGTAGGAGACTTCAGTATGGGAATAGTAATCAAGAAGCTTTTCGATAATCCAGCCATCCTTCTTTTTTGTGGCGCCTGCAGGAGCTCCCGGTTTCGGAAGTTTGTCCCTGTTGCTGTGATCCACACCTATATCCAACACTTTATCTCCTATGGTTATTCGGGTATAAATGGCACTTTTCATATTGAAGATAGGAATGGAATTGTTGCTGCCAGGTCCGAATGCTATATCTATTGTAGTTTTTTCCTTCTGGGGAATCGAAAGCTGTATACCGGTAATAGGTTTATCATTAGGGTTATTATGCTGCATTACATCAACGGATTTTTGCACTTCCATTATGTACCTGGCCCATTCCTGAGCGTTGCTGGAATTTGGGTCAAACTCCTCTAGACCCTTTATGCCCATCTGCTTATAAAAGTAGCTTTGATCCATGCTTTTAGCTATGGTTTTACAATAAAGCTCAGCTATAGAAACAGCTTCAGTTTTTGACATTTGAATACTCAGGAAGATGATAATACCTCCGAATATCAGGACAGTTAAAAATATACACAAAGAAACTACTCTTTGTATTCTCTTCTTTAAAGTTCTTTTGTTGGTCTTTTTCCCCAAGATATACACCGACCCCTCGAAAGATGATGTTAATTCAATTGACATATTCTCTTATAATTATATAAATTATATCACTTATCGACAGGTTTTTACAGCGAAATATACGATAATATGTCAACTTTGCTTTGTTTTTTAATGAAGTATATGGTAAAATTGTAGTAACAGTTCAAGATATTATGCACTGAATGTATTTGCATATCTACCGTTTGTTGAGATATATTCCGTATAATAATCCGGATTAAGCGATGGGGCACTTTTGGCATTTAATTATGCTGCAGTTTACTAGGGGGGACAATGCTTGAGTAAAACAATTCTTGTTGTTGATGATGAAAAGATGATAACTACTACGTTAGCTACACTCATAAAAATGGTTTTGAAATATTCTGTGAAGACATTTAATGACCCTGTGCAGGCACTGCAATCTGAAGAACTTTCGGAGCAGAATGTAGATCTGATAATTTCTGATTTTATGATGCCTGGAATGAATGGGCTTGAGTTTCTGAAAAATGTGAAGGCGAAAAGCCCGCAGACAGTAACTATACTGCTTACCGGATATGCGGATAAGGAAAATGCCATAAAAAGTATTAATGAGGTAGGGCTTTACTATTATCTGGAGAAACCGTGGGATAACAATAATTTGATAAAAATTGTGCAAAATGGTTTGGAAAAAAAGGAGCTTACAGATAATCTCAGACAGAAGTATGATGAGCTCAAAGATTCAAACAGGGAGATAGAAAGATTATATGAACTTTTACAGAAGGATTATCAGCAGGAAGTAGACAGTGTAAGAAATCTGATAATTACTCTGGCTAATGTTATTGAGGCAAAGGATAAGTATACGGACGGGCATACAAGACGTGTCGGGAGTATCAGCAGATTGATAGGTGAAAAACTTGGGATGACTACTGAAAAACTTCAATATCTTGAAGTTGCTGGTATCATCCATGACATTGGAAAGGTAGGGGTTTCTGAGAATATTCTTAATAAACCCGGGAAGCTTACCGACGAAGAATTTGAAATAATGAAAAGACATACAGTCATAGGAGAGAATATCTGTAAACCGTTAAATTCCCTGCAGGTGTGTCTTGATGCAGTAAGGCATCACCATGAAAAGCTCAATGGGTCAGGATATCCAGACGGGCTGAAGGGGGATGAGTTGTCGCTGGAAGCTAGAATAATCGCAGCAGCGGACATATTTGACGCTTTGTATTCTGACCGTCCTTACAGAAATAAAATGCAGATGGATATGGTCAGGAAGATACTTTGTGAAGATGTGGAAAAGGGATGTCTTGATAAAAATGTTGTGAATGCACTTTTTGAACTGATTGATACCGGTGCTTTAAAGGAAATAATAGAGGATTGAATGCATAATAGTGAAAAAAAGTGAATTACACAGGTTTACATGGAAGAACAGGAAAAAGCCTGTTCTTTTTTTGGACGTAAGAAGACATGACGATATTACAAAATAACTTTTCATACTGTTGAGATATACCTGTACACTTTTTTGGTAATTTTGTTGTATGGAATTTTCAGACCGGTATTGATATAATTTATGGATGGTTAATTCGCATTAAGAGAGGTAAGTCGTTTACCCATAGCAGAAATGGAGGCACAAATGATTGGGTTAGGTACTATAGTAAACGCAGCAGCAATAATTGCCGGGGGTACAGCCGGAATTCTTGTGAAGAATGGTCTTCCAGAGAGGTACAAAACCACAGTGATGCAGGGAATAGGGCTTTCTGTGCTGGTGATCGGAATATCTGGAACATTGCGGGGTATATTTGATATCTCCCAAAATCACATTATTGAAACGCAATACATAATGACAATGATATTCAGCCTTGTCATAGGTGGAATAATAGGAGAACTGCTGAATATAGAACAAAAAATGGAAAAACTTGGAGTATGGTTCCAAAACAGGATAGATAGAGGTAAGACCAGTCAAAGCGGCAGCAGTTTTGCAGAAGGTTTTGTCACAGCAAGTTTGATTTATTGTGTAGGGGCAATGGCTATAGTAGGCTCTCTTGAAGATGGTTTGTCAGGGAATACATCAACGTTGTTTGCAAAATCCATACTTGACGGAGTAAGCGCAATTATTTTTTCAGCTACAATGGGGGCTGGGGTTACATTCTCTGCTTTACCGGTTTTTATTTACCAGGGTAGTATCACTCTGCTGGCCGGATTTATCAAGCCTTGGCTGACTGATTCGGTAATTAATCAAATGTCTCTTGCAGGAAGTGTTTTAATACTTGCCATAGGTATTAATTTGCTTGAAATAAAAAAAATAAAAGTAGGGAATATGCTTCCAGCCATATTTTTACCTTTAATTTATTATGTTATTACCAGACTTATTGGCTTTTAAAAAGCAGGGGATAGATCACTGCTTCCGGCTATCCATAGGGGGTATGTTTGTGAGTAGATTGAAGGAATTTATCTTAATTAATCTTGGCCTGATTCTGGTTGCTTCAGGGATATATCTTTTCAAAATACCAAATAATTTTGCAACCGGTGGTGTTAGCGGGATAGCAATAATATTGGATAGTTACTTTCCTTTTGCTCCCGTCGGATCTTTAATGCTCACTATAAACATTGTTCTTATAGGTATCGGTTTTTGGTTTATGGGTTTTAATTTCGGTTCTAAAACTATCTATTCCAGCTTGGCATTGTCTGCAATGGTATGGCTGATGGAAAAATTTTGTCCTATAAATAAGCCACTGACCGGTGAAATGATGCTGGAATTGGTTTTTGCCATACTTCTTCCGGCTGTCGGTTCTGCAATTGTTTTTAACCAAAATGCATCAACGGGTGGCACTGATATTGTAGCCAGAATTCTAAACAAGTATACGCATATAAATGTGGGAAAAACACTGCTATTATCAGATTTTGCCATAACTGTAACTGCACTTTTTGTTTATGGGATCAAAATCGGGATGTATTCAATTCTGGGATTAATATTAAAAGGCTTTGTTATAGATCTGGTACTGGAAGGCATGAACATCTGTAAGCAGATGGTAATTGTAAGCAGTAAGCCCGATGAGGTAAAGAATTTCATTATAAATAATCTTGGAAGGGGAGCTACGATTTATAAAGCTACAGGTGCTTTTACCAACGAAGAAAAGCAGGTAATAACCACAGTGCTGAACAGAAAACAGGCGATTAAGCTAAGAGTCTTCATAAAGGGGATAGACACCCGTGCTTTCATTACCATTAGCAATACATCCGAGATAATCGGGAAAGGATTTAGAAATATTGGGTTATGAGAGTAAACAAAGGGATTGGGCTCCAAACAGACGATGCATCCCTTTGCTTACTGTAATATTTGCGGTAAACCTATTAATTTGAGATGTTTTTTTTATTAGCTCTTACGTAATATTCTATTCTGCCGTTTATCCACTCATCAAGGTTGACTAAATACCGATAACTGGAACGGCCGGCATTTTCCTTAAGCATTTTATATATTTTTTCTTTACAGCTTTCAAAGGCTTCTTCCTTATCTAACTGGCAGAAAGTGTTTGATTCCTTCAATATATTGACTAATGATTGATTTGTCGCAATTACGTTAGATTCAATTATTTCGTCCAGCTGAACAAAATTCTTTTGAAATTCATTATTCTTCAGGTCAGAATTGATATTTCGTCTAATAACGTCAATCAGTCTAATTGTAAAGAATAGGGTCACCACTATTGAAGATGCAAGGATAAAAAAACTGAACAGTGATATTAGACTATTCATCTTTCAAAAACTCCTTCCTCAAACGATTGATAAGAGATATTACCATACCCTCGGATGCAGGTTTATCTAATGTGCCGCTGTGATCAGAAAAAAGTATGCCGGCTTTTAAGAGTTCGTCATTATCCGGTTTTGCCCAATGAGGCGGCTTGTTATCCGGTGGTATTGGCGTATTGTTATCTTCTTTTGGGGGATATTTTTCGAAAATACTTTTTTGCATTTTTATAATATTTTGCCCATAGCCGATTCCGGGAACTGCCCATCTTCCGTCTAAATCTTCCCAATTTTGTGCTATCCCTCTATCAACATATTTAAATCTTGTATCATACAGTTTTCTGCCTGGAGGTATTGGTTGCCTGGTGCTGTATGCAAATAAATGTTGGATTTGTGCTTCGACGCCGGCTTCCTTTGTGGGAAAACTGATTCCCGGATTGCCTCCCCCTGTTGCTCCGAGACCTGCAAAATTGTTTTGTGAGGGTTTTACTGTACCCGAGAATCTGAACCAGCCGGTTTCATGCAAAGCTTGGATAAATGCAAGATCTGCCTTAACTCCATAGACACTTCCGATTGTATAATACAGATCAACTATAGAAGCGTCCCAAGCTGGGTTTACATCTTTTAAAGCCGCTTTTAACTGCTGGGGTTCAAGAATGGATTTCCCGATAATCCTGGTTTTGATATTCTCAATTGGCGGAATATATTTCTTAACAGCTTCGGCTACAGCAGAAGTAAGCCTGTTCTGCCATGCAGGATCATTCAGCAGCTTGGAATCCTCCTTATTATCCATAAATCCAAACTCTACTATTATAGTTTCTACCTTGGGATAAGTTAATCTGATTACATAATAGTAGTCCTTACCTTTGTTTGATGGGTTTATACCCTCACGGCTAAATGCTCTTCTCACAGGAAAATCTGTTTTCCTGACCGATTCAAGTATCAGCGAGGCAAGCTTCCCTTCTGAGTGGATACTGTGGATTACTTCAAGCCCTCTGGCATTTCCGTCAAATGAATTGTTATGGCATGAAATGCAAACAGATGCACCGGAATTGTTAATCAAATCCGTCAGTTGAGTGGAGCTGTAATATGTGTCATTAATAAGGGATTTATCAACAACTATATTTGATTGTTCCAAGTTTTTGGCCAGAAGATCAGCAAAAATCAGATTGAGCTTTTTTTCCTTAATGCCGAAATAAACTGCGCCATTGTCACTTCCACCGTGTCCCGGATCAAGTATCACTTTCATAGCATTGTCTCCATTAATCTTATATTGTTTCTGTAATTGATTTGTTTCCTAAAACATCAGCTTTTGCTTTTGATTGATTCACATAGTATTCAATTCTGCTATCGAGCCAGGCATCAAAATCCTTGTAAAGTGTACCGAGGACTTTAAGTGTTGTGTCGCCTAGAATGTTCAATACTTTTTCTTTTGCCATTTCAAATGCAACCTTTTGTTCGTAAGCAGTCAGTTTTCCATTTTTTCTCTTAAGCTCATCGACATATACCTGATTTACCGCTGTAACTGCTGTTATTACTGCATTTTCTGCAATATCTGCATACATGGAAAGCTCTTTGCCGTTTGTTCTCTCTCCAATCTCTGCTATCTTGCTTTTTACAAGTGCTATGAGGTATGCGCTTATTACCGGTAGAAGAGGAATAATAATAATGTTTATTATAGACACCAGAAGTTCATTCAATTTTGAAGAATCCGACATGTGTAACACCTCCAAAGTAATCAATAACTACTTACTATAAAATAATTTAGTTTTCTGAAAGCAAATACCTGATTTTTTACGGGGTGAATTATTACTTCACTAAATATTATATGGTTATTTTGACTAATTGGTGTGGTATGGACAAGAAGAAGAATTGGTTTTTTTATGTAAATTTTTATAAACATAAGATAAAAACCAGTAACCTTTTTTTTTATTACAAATATAATATTATTGTAAATGTTATACAGTGCAGATAAAAGAATGGATTGAATAACGAAAGTTTATGTAGATTGATTATAAGGAATTATAGGCAAGGAGGTATTTTTTTATGGGAAAATGTGAAGAACATTTTGTAAAAATCGAAGCAGGACAAATTTTGAATCCTGACCACTTTCCACCACCAAATGAATTAGTATGTATACAGGTTCCTAAAGTATTTGACCAGGTAGCTTTAAGAAGCTGCCAGACTGTTATGGATGTAGCTCTTCCGGGGGCGGTTGCCGGGAGTACAAATGTCCTTTTCAGACAGGCATACAACTTCAATATTACTGATATCACTGTTTATAGTAAAACAGATTCTATGACAAAACCTGGGTTTAAAAAGCTTAAACTTACAGTAACAGTTACCTTCGATATTGACTATGCTTATGTTGATAGTCTGGGAGTACGCCATGAGCCTACTCTTAGAGGTTATACTTCAGTATTCGATATCACAGTTAACGAAATATACTGCCCTGACTGTGTAACTCAGATCGGCTTGGTCCGTTACCCGGGCGGTACAGGTGCTATAGATGAAGATGGCAACCTTGTAAAAGCCGAAGCGCTTATAGAAGTATTCAATACCGCAATTGCTCCTCCGACACCAGGTGTTCCTACTGCTACGTATACTCTCAGTTTTGATATAGGAGCATTTTTCATAATCAAATGTGAATGTGTAGTACAATTGCTGATTCCAGCATATGGTTACTGCCCGATTCCGCCTGAGCAAACCATATCTGAATCTCAGAGGAACTGCAGTATTTTCAGCGATAGATGCTTGACCCCGTTCCCGCCCCAATTTTTCCCCGATCAGAAGTGGAATCCTTTGGATAAGGGAAAAAAGGAAGATTGGGATGATTAATCTTATACATTATAGAAATGCAGGCTTTAGTAGATAAGCAATAAAAATGCTTTTCCAGATAGTCTGGTGGCTATTGACTATTTATCTTTAAGGCATAGAGCCGCCAGACTATAGCTTGCATTTCTATATACTTTCCTTTGGGGTGATTAAAATGGTATTTTATTACACTGCTCTTCAATCAAGAGCTCATGCTTTCTTATTAGAGAGAAGGATGAAAAGTGAAGGTGTTGAGTGTGAATTAGCATTTATGCCAAGACCTATACTCAGAGATTTATGTAATCTGGGTGTCAAGTTTAAGGACAGCGATTTCCAATCAGCTGTGCGGATCATTAGACAGTCAGGTTTACCCGGAATAAAGGTTTATAAGGAAACTATCTACCCAAACAACAGCCAGTATACGGAAATAATTATCTGAAAAACGAGCACATGATCGAGTATCATCATGTGCTCGTTTATTTTTATCTTTATTTATTAAAGTTGTTTTTATACCATTGAACCATTTCTTTCAGACCGTCTTCCAACCTTATTCTGCTTGACCAGTTGAGATGGCTTCTGGATTTACAACTGTTCAACAGCAACTGTCTAGGCTCTTTTAATGTACCAGGTACATGATCCAGGATGCTTTCTGGCTTATTAAGATGCTTAAGTATTTTTCTTGCTATATCAACATTTGAGGCCTCTTCGCCTGTACCAAGGTTATAAGTCTCTCCAGGCCTTCCATAGAATAATACTCTGATAAGGGCAATTGAGTTATCCTGTACATGAATCCATTCCTTAATCCTGTAATCTTCTTCGGATATACGTACAGGAGTATCTTCCAATGCATTTAGTATAAACCTTGGAATAAAATTTTCCGTATGTTGGTGTGGACCATAATTTGTACAGCATCGTGCTATTATGGAAGGTATGTCGTAGGATCTGGAAAATGCGCTGACCATCAGATCTGCAGCTGCTTTTGAAGCAGAAAAGGATGTTTCCGGAATAACAGGGGACTCTTCCAGAATATAGTTTTTATCTGATTTTGAATGATTCTCTCCGATACCATACACTTCATCTGTGGAAATCTGAATAAATCTGCTGCTTTTAAAACTACGCCGATTCCAGATATACCTTAGTCCTTCGAGAAGAGTCATAGTACCCATTATATTTGTTTCTGCAAACATTGTAGGCCGTTCAATAAACCTGTCAGTATCCGAGAGATTTTTTTTCGGCGATTCTGACGCAAAGTTAATTACAAAATCAGGTTTATATTTTTTAAGTACATAGTTAACAAGTTCATAGTTGCATATGTCGCCTTTTATGAAATGATATCTCGGTGAGTCTTCAAGTTCCCTTAAATTTGCTGAATTACCTGTATGTGAAAGCTTGTCAATGTTTACAACTAAAAAATTCTTATTACGGCCTAAAAAGTATTTTATGAAAAAGCTCCCAATAAAACCTGCACCTCCGGCAGCAAGTAAAACCTTCATGCAAAATGCCCCCCTTTACAAAATTTAAAGCATAAATTTTCTGAATGCTTATCTGACGCTTGGAATTTAAACAGCAGCTGACATACTGATAAGCTCTGAAATATGTATTGGTAAGATATGGTCATACTACCCCGGGTTAAGGTTAATAAATTATGTATACTACTATATTATTAAGTGTGCCTGGTTATTGTGTCTGTTTATTATTGCAAATACCCAATTCTTAAGCTAATCACAATTTGCTGCGGTAAACATAATATGTTAGTAGATTAATATGTCTACTAATTCATCGTGTATTTTCAATAGGAGAGGGTGTATTTTTATGCCGAATAGTCAGTATCAACTTAAACAAACACCACTCAGCCAGGAATTTTTAGATTTTTTTAGCAATAATAAGATGAATATTCAATCTGGTGGTTTTATCCCGGGGCACATTCCGGTTCCGGTCAAGGTGCCTCAGGTAAAAAATGGACAGAAATCAGTTGAAGCTTTACCGGCTTCCTTCGATTTGAGAATTGTATCGCCAGAAAAGCTGACACCGGTTAAAAATCAGGGACCACATGGTACCTGCTGGGCATTTGCAACACTTGGTTCCATGGAGTCATGTCAGCTTCCGGAAGAGACTTATGATTTTTCAGAAAACAACCTGATAAATACGCATGGGTTTGATTGGGGGCCTGATACAGGGGGAAACAGTCAGATATCCACGGCTTATATGGCAAGGTGGAGTGGCCCGGTGTATGAATCTGATGATCCATATTATAATCCTGTTCCTAACCCCATGCCGCCGCGTAAGCATATACAGGAAGTTTTAAATCTGCCGGACAGGACAGGGAGCCTTGACAATGACACAATAAAGCAGGCAATTATGGATTATGGTGCAGTATACACAGCTATGAACTGGAATGATGCCTGCTATAATCCTGTAAATTTTTCATACTACAGTCCGGCACCTGACAATGCTAATCATGCAGTTGCTTTTATAGGATGGGATGACAATTATCCTGCTGCAAATTTTACTCCGCAAGCACCGGGGAACGGAGCTTTTATACTTAGGAACAGCTGGGGTACAAGTTGGGGAGAAGCGGGATATTTCTATGCATCATACTATGATGTAAATCTTCAGGAATTTTCTGTATTTAGTAATGCCGAGAAAATTGATAATTTTGCATCTGTTTACCAGTATGACCCCTTTGGGCATATTGGCAATGTAACTTATGGAGGTTTGAATGACAGCATATGGATGGCTAATGTTTTCACAGCAATTTCGGATGAACCTTTAACTGCAATCGGTTTTTACACTATTTATCCCGGTTCTGAATATGAAATCAGCATATACAGGGATAATGCTCCTGGAAATCCGTCGAGCGGAGTTTATTCCGGTGGGATTGCCGGATTTTTCCTATATGCCGGATACCACACGATTATATTGGATTCTCCTATTCCGATTACAAATGGTCAGAGCTTTTCCGTCGTTATTAAGCTCACTAAAATCGGGTATGGGGTTTTAGCTGCAACAGAAATTAGACTAATCGGTTATGACAGTGCAGCAGTAAGCTATCCCGGAGAAAGTTATGCAAGTCCTGACGGCAGTACATGGGAAGATCTATATGATTATAATCTCGGTAACATGTGCATAAAAGCGTTTACCAGAGGGAGTGTACCTCAGGCCGATCTTGTGATAGATAAATACGACCTGCCTGACCCGGTTATGATAAACAATATTTTGACATATAGTATCAAAGTAACCAATAAAGGTACTGGTACAGCTACAAATGTAGTGATGACTGATAAACTGCCAAGTGAAACGAGCTTTATTTCTGCCAGTCTGGGTGCATACAACCCTGATACGGGAGTGCTGACTGCAAATATAGGAACTTTGTCAGCAAATGCAGAAATTACTATTGTCATTACTGTTAAGACTCTCGCTGCCGGAATTATAACAAATACAGCTTTTGTTACAAGTGATCAGACTGCTGAAAAAACTATTGCTCATACAACAGCAGTCCTTGAAACAATATGCATGCAAAGCAACATGGTATTGGATACCTATCAGTTTACACAGCATTACGGAGTTTCTTTCAACTGGAAAACAATACTCAACTCAAACACAGCTCCATCTTCAGCCGATTGTGTAATTACCGGTATGAAAAGCTATATCAATGCACTTACTGTGCCCGATATGAAAGGAATGATTCAAGCATTGGTTACTGTTTCGATTGAGGCATGGTTAAAGCTTGTGGATAATGAAAAGGAGATCTATTATAATTCTTCATTCAGCTTCAACAGACAGGTTGAGTTATATGCTCCGGGACAGTCAAGTCTCTCTTCTGATATAGCCGGCGCATCAACAAACTGTACGGTTAATGGGGATTATGTTTTTTGTGAGTATGATACCAACGTACTCGCCGAATCGAGAGGTAAAGCACAGTTAAGAGTACTGGCTGCCGGATCATGTAATTAGTTTGCTGGCAAGGAGACGCATTATGACTAAGTTCCTGAGTTTGAATTACAGACAATCACAAGTTATGTCAACGTTGCATATCCTGTATTAACGTTACTTGATAAGGGGGGAGATTGTATAAGATGAAGAATAAAGAAAGAGAAATTTATCAATGGGATGGGCATTGCAATGACCCTGCAAAGAATAATCTGGAAATTCTAAAAGAACAAATTGAATATGAAAAATGGAAGCAAAATAATCAATACAACAGTGTAAAGCACAGTTGCAATGATGATGACGATGACGATGACGAAGAGGAAGACAATGAAAAACATCACCACGGGAGGCCGCCATGTCCGCCCAAACCACCATGTCCACCTAAACCACCATGTCCTGTAATATGTCCTACTGGACCAAGAGGACCAATTGGACCTCCGGGACCGGCAGGAGCAACAGGACCGACAGGGCCGACGGGACCAGCAGGAGCAACAGGGCCAGGGTGTGTCGTAGGATGCCTGTGTGTAGATCAGATGTCTAATATTATCAGCCAGCTGCTGCAGAACTCTACTAATATTGGTGTACAGGTAAATGTAGAGAATGGAGGTCTTGAGACCGGTAATCTGGAAGCGCTTACTACAGACGGTATTGTATTGCTGAACGGTGCTACCAACAATGCTGTAAGTCTTTGCAAACTGGCATGGCTCAGGCTGCAAAACAACACATTTGAACAGTTTACCAACCCGACAATAAGTTTACTGACACTTCCACAGCCGCCTCTGGACTGCTGTGAAGACCGTTGTGAACTGGGGGTAAGGAACCAATTGACCATAGGTGCCGAAGTGAATATCAGAGCAGGAGGAACTTCTACCGGTAACAGGAGGGTTAATCAGACCCAGGTAGGTATAGCCCTGATAGGAAATGTGAACATGCCTGGAGAGTCAGACACAGCTGTATCAACATGTGAAGTGGAGATTATCAGGAGTTAGTAAAAATATGGGGGAAGTGCAGTGCATTTCCCTCATAGATTACATAATGGGGGTGGAAGGATGTTAACGATAAGCCTCTGCATGATTGTCAGGAATGAGGAGGCGAATATAGGAAAATGCCTTGAATCGGTTTATGATCTTGTTGATGAAATAGTTATAGTAGACACCGGATCTACTGATAAAACAAAGGTGATAGCTTCTCTATATACATCAAATATTTATGATTTCGAATGGGAAGACAACTTTTCTACTGCCAGAAATTTTTCATTTTCCAAAGCAACAAAAGAATATGTTTTCTGGCTGGATGCCGACGATGTCCTTCTTGATACAGACAGACAAAGATTTAGAGACTTGAAGTACAGTATGGATCCAAGTATAGATGTATTGCTTTTCAAATACAATTACAGCCATGATGAAAATGGCAATGTAGTAATAGCACATTATAGAGAGAGACTTTTAAAAAGAAGCAGGAACTTCAGATGGAAAGACCCTATCCATGAATATCTGGATGTGAACGGGAAAATAGCTGTAGCCAATATTTGTGTCACTCATACGAAACCATTTGGGATAAATCACCGGAATATCAGGATTTTCGAAAAAATGATTTCGGAAGGTAAGGAATTGAACCCAAGAAACATGTATTATTTTGCAAGAGAGCTGTATAGTCATGAAAGGTATGATGAAGCTATCATGTACTTTACCAGATTTCTGGATTCAGGAAAAGGACTTTTGGAAGACAGCTTAAATACATGTTACTGTCTGGCAATCTGCTATAAGCGGAAAAAAGAATATGACAAGATGATGGGCTACATTTTCAAAAGCTTTGAATATACTGTTCCAAGGGCGGAATTTTGCTGTGAACTGGGACATTACTTTTTAAGTAAAAAGGAATATCACACTGCAATTTACTGGTATGAGCAGGCACTCACAGTAAAAAAACCAAAGCACTTATGGGGATTTGATATTGTAGACTGCTGGGACTTCATACCATGCATACAGCTTGCAGTTTGTTATGACAGACTTGGTGATATGGAAAAGGCAGTAAAATATAATGATTTGGCTGCACAGTGCAAGCCTGAAGATGTACAGGTTTTAATGAATAAACAATATTTTAGCTATAAATCAGGGTCACAAACTGCATTGTCACCATAAAATGATTACAGAATCATTGGTGATAGGAGTGGTAATGTGGTTTCAATCAGCTTATGCATGATAGTAAAGAATGAAGAGGCTGTTTTGGAAAACTGCCTTGAATCGGTTTCTGATATTATGGATGAGATAATTATTGTAGATACCGGTTCTACTGATAAGACTATAGAAATAGCGAAACGGTTTACCGGCAAGATATTCCATTTCGAGTGGATAGATGACTTCTCTGCTGCAAGGAATTTCTCCTTTTCAAAGGCGACTAAGGACTATATTTTCTGGCTTGATGCAGATGATGTGCTGCTGGAACAGGACAGAAAAAAGTTCAATGACTTGAAGCAGGCTTTGGATCCATCGATAGATGTGGTAATGATGAAATATAACTACTCCTTCGATGAGCGGGGAAATACTACTCTATCTCTGTTTAGAGAAAGGCTTTTAAAAAGATCCGGAAACTTCAAGTGGATCGATCCTATCCACGAATATCTGGAAACCGGCGGCAACATTATCAATTCAGACGTGTGTGTTACTCACAGGAGGACTCATTCTGCTCGGGGCAGAAATCTGAAAATCTTTGAAAGTATGAAAAAACAGAATAAAACTTTCAGTCCAAGGAATCTTTTTTATTTTGCAAAGGAGCTATATTATAACGGCAGATACGAAGAGGCCATAGAGTATTTCAATAAATTCCTTGATACAGAAGAAGGCTGGGTTGAGGATAACATATGTTCATGCTATGAAATGGCTAAATGCTATAAACTCACAAATGACAGAAAGAACGCACTCAAAGCCCTGATGAGGGGGATTGAATACAGCGGTACACCAAGGGCGGAAATTTGCTGTGAGCTGGGATACTTTTACATGGATGTCTGCGATTATGAAAAGGCGATTTATTGGTTTAAGACTGCGGTAAGTCAAAAATTACCTGAGGGAAACTGGGGTTTTTTCCTGCTGGACTGTTGGGGGTATCTGCCTTGTATAGAATTGTGCGTCTGCCATTACCGGATAGGAAATTTAGAAGAATCTATCAAATACAATAATAAAGCTGGGGAGTTCAAGACTGATGATCCTTCGGTGATTTCAAACCGGAAATTCTTTGAGGAACTATACAGGAAGAATGAGCTTTCCGAAAAAGCTGTAAATATCTTGTTTCCAAAGCAAAATAAGCAGGGAGCAAAACTCACATTGTCCATGATAGTCAGAAATGAAGGAAAAAGGTATTTGAGAAGGGTCCTTGAAGAGCACAGAAGCTATATAGACGAGGCTGTGATTATAGATGATGGAAGCACTGATGACACTGTACAGATTTGCTGTGAGGTATTAAAGGGAATACCCGTAAGGCTGGTGCAGAATAAAATTTCAAAGTTTTCAAATGAGGTTGAACTAAGGAAGCAGCAGTGGGAGGAAACAGTAAAAACAAACCCGGACTGGATACTAAGCCTTGATGCTGATGAGGTTTTTGAAAGCAGATTCAGGCATGAAATCAGAAAAATGATAGAACAGAATGATGTAGACCTTTATTTGTTCAGGCTTTATGATTTCTGGAATGATACGCACTATAGAGAGGATAATTACTGGATTGGACATTATATATACTGGCCTTTCCTGGTCAAATACAGAAAGGACTACAGCTACAGATGGCAGAATACTCCCCAACACTGCGGAAGGCTGCCACGCAATGTGATGGATTTACCCAGTAAAAGGTCGGAGCTCAGACTTAAACATTTGGGCTGGATTGATCCGGATGAGCGTATCAGGAAATACCTAAGATACATGGAGTTGGACCCTGAGGGGAAGTACGGCAATTTAGGACAATATAAATCCATAATGGATGAACGGCCTAACCTCGTGGAATGGGTGGAATAAACATTAATGCTAATCTATGTATGTGATGGGTGAGAATAAAATGGTAAGAATCAGCTTATGTATTTTTACAGATGAGAACAGCAGTTCTTTGGAAACCTGTCTGGATTGTGTGAAGGGTATAGCAGAAGAGACTATAATAGTGGCAACTGAAGCATCTGAAAAGTTAATAGAGATTGCTTCAAAGTATTCAGCAGAGATATTCACTGGCGAAGGAATCGACGATGTTGCAGAAGCCGGAAACCTATCCTTTGAAAAGGCTTCAATGGATTACATATTATGGCTTGATGATTCTGATGTCATAAGTGAGGATGACAAAAGGAAGTTGCTGATATTAAAGCGGGATATGGATGTATCGGTAGACACTGTAACAATGCCGTACAGGATGGTTCTTAATGAAGATTGTATGGAAGCTGTCCGGCTAAGGCGTGTCCGGCTGATCAAAAACTCCGGTTTCAGAAAGTGGCATAAGGGTATATACTGGCACTTGAATGCCAGTGGTAAGGTTATTGACACAGATATAGAAATTACAGGCAAAGCACCGGGCGGTAATTTGAATAGGAACCTGCTGTTTTTGGAAAATAGTATTGAGCTGGGGGAGGACCTGACACCCTGGGATTTGTACGATTATGCTTCTGTGTGTATGGAAATGCAGCGGTACGATGATGCTGTTGCATACTTTGGGCGATTTTTAGAGAATACGAAAGGAAGTGTTGAGGACAAATTATTTGCTTGCCACAAGCTGGCTGAGATTTATTCCCGATTGGGCGATAAGGATAAGGAGATTGATTCCATAGTCAGATCCTTCCGGTATGGAGTGCCCAGGGCAGAGTTTTGCTGCCGATTGGGAGGCATATATCTGGACGGACAAGAATATGCCAAAGCTGCTTTCTGGTATGAGACAGCTTCACAATTAAACAAACCGGAAAATCCTTATGACTATTATAATGATGCCTGCTGGACATGGCTTCCGCATATACAATTGTGTGTCTGCTATTTTCACCTCGGCAAATACGAAGAATCCTTTGAACACAATGAAATAGCTCTGAAATATAAACCTGGTGATGATAGGATGCTTTTCAACAAAGAGTTTATGGAGGGCTTTATTAAGCAGCATGGGAGTGGGAAGTCAAACGTTGCGGTGACTGGCAGGCAAAGGCTGAAAATAGTACAGGTATCACCAAATTTTATTACTGTTCCGCCTAAGAATTACGGGGGCATAGAGAGGGTTGTCTATGACCTGACGGAGGAACTGGTAAAATCAGGCCATGAAGTGTATTTGTATGCTCCTCATGGTAGCCGTACAAGTGCACATCTTATTCCGTACCAGTCAAAATCACCCGACATAACGGATTTTGTTCTACAAACACTTCCATCAGGAGTGGATTTGATCCATGACCATACTCACCCATCTTTTATGGGGATCAAAAACCCGGATATACCGACAGTGTGTACAATTCACGATACCAGGCTGAATCCTGTGAAATATCCTGTCTATCTAAGCAGGAGGGCGTTGCAGGTAATAGGAGGGAATAGAGGGTTTTATGTTTATAACGGTATAGATATCCGTGAATACGAATACTGCTGGAAAAAGGAGGAATACCTGCTGTTCATGGGAGAATTGAGGTGGCATAAAGGTATACTGCATGCACTGGATATTGCGGAGAAAACAGGGAAAAAACTGGTAATAGCAGGGCCTGTGTTCTATTGGGATTATTTTGAGAATGAAATAAAGCCCAGAATGAAAAAAAATCCAAACGTTCAATATGTAGGGGCAGTAGGCGGAAAGGAAAGGCAGCAGCTTTTCAAAAAAGCAGAGTGTATGGTTTTTCCTACGTCATGGGACGAACCTTTCGGCCTTGTAATGATTGAAGCAATGGCTTGCGGTACACCTGTAGTAGCTTTGTCAAATGGAGCTGTACCAGAAGTGATGAAAGGATTTCCTGAACTTGCATGTCACTCGGCTGATGATATGGTAAAAAAGGTAATAGAAAAGAAATTTCCCGATTCTATAGAGCTGCGCGGATACGTCGAAAGAAATTTTTCCGCAAGGTCTATGGCAGACAAATATATTGAATTGTATAGAAAAATACTGGAGTGTGAGGAATGAAGCATGAGAATAGTACAGATTGCACCGGATGTATATCCGCTTCCTGCCGGAAATTACGGTGGGCTGGAAAAGATAGTCTATGAGTTGACGGAGGAACTTGTCAGAAGGGGTCATGAGGTTTACATTTTTGCACCAGAGGGCAGTAAGACGGGTGCAAGGCTTATTCCTTACAAACATAGGGAAGCCTGGAATTACAATGAAATAGTGAACCGTGTGATGGAAGCTCTTCCTGAGAATACCGGCATTATACACGACCATACGCATTATTCACTGATAGGAAGATTGAAGCCTCCTGTACCGACTGTGTGTACTGTCCATATTCCTTCAAACAATAATGTCAGATATCCGGTATATGTTAGCAAAAGGGCTCTTGAGCTCTACGGAGGAAACTCTGGTTTTTATGTGTATAACGGATTAAGGCCTGAAGAGTTTGAATTCAGTGCGGTTAAGGATGATTATCTGCTCTACCTTGGGACACTCACTTCTGCAAAAGGCGCCCATTGTGCTCTGGATATAGCGGATAGAATGGGGATGAAGCTCATAATGGCGGGACCATCTCACGTAAAGGATTATTTTTCCGATAAAATAGAACCACTGATTAAAAGAAATACGGAGCTTCAGTATACAGGACCGGTAGCGGGTAAATTAAAGCAAATACTGCTCAAATATGCAAAGTGTGTACTTTTCCCTACATTATGGGAGGAGCCCTTCGGTCTTGTAATGATTGAGGCTATGGCCTGTGGGACACCGGTATTAGGCTTGGCTCACGGTGCAGTTCCTGAAGTACTTAAAGGTTTCCCGTATCTGATATGCCAATCGGTGGATGAAATGGCAGTAAAGCTGCAGGAAGCAAACTTCCCTGAGCCGGGAGAATTAAGGGAATTCATCATCCAGAATTTTACCGTATCGACTATGACTGATAAATACCTGGAAATATATAGGGGGGTTATGGAGGGGTACGGCGAGCAGTAGGGAATAAGGGGGATGGGGCATGTTTTATTTGCTTTGGTGTACTATACGGCCAAACGTGTTTGTAAATACATACAAATATTGGATGGAAATGTGTAAGGAAAAACAGAATGTAAAGCTGTTATTAGCAGTCAACACGGAAGAACAGAAAAGAGAAATAATGGAGGAAGCCAATTGTTACGGAATTTATCCAATAATGGAGGAAGATATCATAGTAATAGGGAATGAGAGAAAAGGCTTGGCATATGCCGCTTATTGTCTGACTTCCAGACTTCAGGCCAGAGAAAAGGATATAGTAATTCTTTCTTCCGATGATTTTTTTCCTCCAAAGGATTGGGACCAGTACCTTGAAGAAAAGTTTGCGGATTTCAGCGGATGCATTTTAGTCAGAGACGGTTTCCATGATTTTAACCGCAATGAAACAGTTCCTGTGACATTGCCAATTATGACTTTTGAATGCCTGCTGAAGCTCAACCGGATTATTTATCATCCTGAGTATATCCAAATGTTCTGTGACAATGAGCTTTATCTGAATGTTAAAGAACTGGGGCTGTTGAAGGATGTAAGGGCAACAGACCGCATAATATTTGAGCACAGGCATTATGCCGTAAATAAACGGTCTATGGATTCTATAGACCTCATGTATAATTCCTTATGGAAAACTGAAGAAGAAAAATATGAGAGAAGAAGAAAGCTGACACTGGAAGAAAGACTTAAAGTTATTAATTAAGTTCAGGAGAATGGTAGATGATTAGTGTAATCATGCCTGTCCACAATGCGGGCAGATATATCCGGCAAGCTATCACAAGCATATTGGAACAAACAGAAAAAGAGCTGGAATTGATTATTGTAAATGATGGTTCCACTGATAACAGTGAAGAAATCATATTTTCCATTGAAGACCAGAGAATCAAGTATTTCAAGCAGGAAAAAGCTGGTGCGGCTTCGGCCAGAAATTTCGGTATTGATATGGCAAAGGGCAGCTTTATTGCACTTCAGGATGCTGATGATATTTCACTGCCCGGAAGGCTTGAAATTCTTAAGAGGCAATTTATATGTGAAAGTGTTGGTTTAGTGCATTCAGATGTCATGTTAATCGATGAGAACGACAGTCCCATAGGTTATTTTGTGAATAGAAACATAGAAAGGAAACGGGCAGTAAGGTATTTCTTCAAGACAGGGACACCTGTTTGCGGGGGAAGCATGATGGTGCGTAGGGAAGTTTTTAAAAATCTCAGGTATGACAAAACTCTGATAATAGGTGAGGATAACGACCTGCTTCTTCAGATATGCAGGGATTGGGTTACAGTACATGTACCCGAACCGCTGTATTTATACCGTCGGAATTATAGCAGTACTTCTTACAGGGCCTATGATTATACTACCTACTATTCATATATAAGAAAGATATTAAGGGTATACAGCCTGGAGGAGCTGTTTCCCGAAATAGGTTGGAACAAAGAAGAAGATTTGGATTGTCAGGCGAAAGCATTGGCAATTGCATCTGTGATTATGTTCAGAAGGGGATTGGTAAATGAAGCTAAAGAGCTGATTTTAAGTGCTTTTGCATTAGTGGAGACAGGGAAATCAGTGAATAATCAGAATACCAGAAAGTTTCTGCTGGGAACTTTTAGTTTGCTGACAGGTAACTATGACGGGGCAATTTTAATCTATAATTCATGTGGTAATACTGACCACCTTATAGAGAATTATCTGGGTGAATGCTATGCCTTGAAAGGGGACATAGGTGAGGCTCAGCGTCACTTTTTAAAAGCTTTGGTTATCCATGCGGATTATGATGATGCCATAGATAATTTGAGGGCAATAGCGGGAAAAACAAGTGAATACTGTATGGGAGACAATACATGGCAGAAATTCCATCGTATGTATAATGTGAATCAAATGAAGTCAATGCTTGAGCAATAATATAAAAATGGAGATGAATGCAATGATCCATATATTATGGTGCACTATCAGACCCCAGACATTTATGCAGACACACAGCGATTGGATGGCTAAGTGTAGTTGTACAGAAAATGTAAAGACAATGGTAGCGCTAAACACTGAAGAACATGCGGCTATTATCCGGCCTTACGGAGAAAAATACAGCTTAGAGACAATAATAGTGGGAGATGAAAGGATAGGTATGGCATATCCTGCGTATTGCCTGTCATCCAGGTTGAAGGCTGATGACATGGATGTTGTAGTTCTTGCATCAGACGATATTTTTCCACCGGAAGCATGGGACGAATATCTCATAAATAAGTTTGCTGATTTTAGCGGTTGTCTGTATGTAAGGGACGGATATCAGGAAAACATTAAAAACAAAGGGCTGCCCTCAATAACTATTCCTATAATGACCTATAACTGTTTGAAGGAATTGAATCACGTGATTTATCATCCGGAGTACAGGCAGCTTTTCTGTGACTCTGAACTATATATAAATTTAAAAGAAAAAGGATTGTTAAAGGATGACAGGGAATCTGACATGACTACCTTTGAGCATAGACACTATCTTGTAAACAAAAGAGATGCAGATATATACGATTCTGTATTCGGAAGCTACTGGAACAGGGATGCGGCAGTTTTCAAGAGAAGAATGTGTTTGTCGCTGGAGGATAGGCTAAAGGTGTGAAAAAGGAAGGGCCGGATCTGCTGTTATCTTAAGGGGGATGGCAATGGAGTGGGAAGTTAGTATAAAAGAACAGATAAAAACCCTGGAGTATGCTTATGAAAACATGGATAAAAAACAGGTGGAAGATGCGCTTAAAATGTTGCTGGAATGCAATGGCATCCGCTTTTTTACCGGGATTGGAAAGAATGGACATGTAGCAGCAAAGATAGCATCTACCTTTAGCTCTTTTGGTCTCAGAAGTATTTATATACACCCGGTAGATGCCGTGCATGGCGATATGGCTCTTTTTTCAAAGGGTGATATTCTTGTGGCTATATCCAAGAGCGGATCGACAGATGAACTTATGGTATTTTTACATGCTCTGAAGCAAATAAATTTCAATAATATAATAGGAATACATTCAAAACCGGAATCTCCACTGGATAAAATCTCAAGATTGGGGTTATATATTCCTGTGGTTTCTGAAGCTGACCATCTGGGAATAGCGCCTGTAGCTTCATCACTGGCATATATGAGCATTCTTCAATCCTTTGCTGTAGCTATCAGTTCACAGAATGGTTTTACTAAAAAAGACTTTGTAAGGACGCATCCTGGTGGTGCTTTAGGAAAATTGATGTAGAGGGTTTGAATTATGGAAAAGGATTTTTCTGGTATTCATATAAAATATGTAATAATCCAGGCGGGAGGAAAGGGAACCAGGCTGGGACACAATACATGGAATAAACCCAAATGTCTAGTTTCATTAAATGGTAAACCTATGCTTTATAGCCTCTTTGAAGCGTTTCCCGGTGCTGAATTCATAGTTATAGGCGATTATCACTATGAGATCCTGGAAAAGTATATAAAGTCCTTTCCACCCGAAGGGAAGGTCACTTTGATTAAAGCATCGGGTACGGGAACCTGTTCTGGGATCCAGGAAGCTGTAGGACTGCTGCCGGATAGGGATACACCATTTGCACTGGTATGGAGTGACCTGCAATTTACCGGATGCGTTAGGCTTCGGGAATATCATGCCAATACAGTAGGGGTCAGCTATAACCTGAAATGCAGGTGGAGCATGGTAAATAATGAACTTAAGGAAATAGCTGCTGATATGAACGGCGTATTGGGCTTTTTTTATTTCGGTAATCCTTCGGAAATAGGAACTATACCGGAAAGCGGGGAATTCGTACGGTTTTTAAGCCAGTCAAGTGCAAAGCTTGAAGCGGTTTGTATTGAGAATTGTTTTGAAGTCGGGACTGAAACAGCTCTGGAAGAGCACAGGGGAAAATGTGTTACCCGTTTTTTCAATAATGTTACAGTTACAGGGAATAAAGTTATAAAAAAAGCCAAAGTGGACTCCTTTGAGCATCTTATCCAAAAAGAGGTTCAATGGTACAGGGAGCTTGAAAAACATAAATGTAATTACATCCCCCAGGTATATAGTACCGATCCTCTGACCATGGAATATATTGACGGTGTGCACCCCTTCGAGCTGGATGTGCAGGATTCGGGCAAAGAAGAAATTCTTGCTGATATCATAGGGAAGATTAAGCATTTACACTCACTGGCTTTAACCCCAAACAATATTGATGACATAAAAGGGGAATATATAGAAAAGACAATCTCCAGATTTAACAGAATAAAGACTATGTTTGATAATTTTTTTTATGATGAGTATATTGTAAACGGCAAGCCTGTTCAGAACATTCTGCATCCGCTGCATATGGCGGAACTGCACCAGATAGTGGAATTTTTGCCCAGGGCGGATTTTACTTTGATTCATGGTGATCCTACATTTTCAAACATTATAGTAGACAGGGATCTAAAGGCCTGGTTTATTGATCCAAGGGGGTACTTCGGGAATCAGCTTCTGTATGGAGATCCCAATTATGATTTTTATAAGCTTTTTTATTCGATTGAAGGAAATTATGATATGTTTAACCGTAAAAGGTTTTCCTTGAGGATATTCAATAAACAAATTGAACTAAATATACCAGAATCACCATGGAGTAGGTTCAAAGGCTTGTTTTACACTGAAACCGGGCTTGAAAAGAGGGCTGTTGATTTGGCTCATGGATTGATATGGATTTCGCTTTCAGGATATGCCGTAGATGATGTGGATTCAATCTTTGGTGCATTTTTCAAGGGATTGGAGTTGATTGCTGATGCATACCGGGCATAAACCTCTGCAATTAAGTCTATTACCTAAGACATGGATTCTGGATATAGACGGTACAATTTTTAAACATAATGGATACTTGAAGCAGGATAATGCTTTGCTGCCCGGAATAAGTGAATTGTTCCGCGGCATAGGAGATGAAGATATAGTAATACTTCTGACTGCAAGGGATGAAGTCTACAGAATGGAGACGGAATGTGCACTTGCCGGCAGTGGTTTGAGATGGAATTATCTTATCATGGGTGTACCTCATGGTGAAAGAATTCTCATAAATGATAAAAAGCCGTCAGGATTAATAACGGCTTATGCTGTAAATGTTGAACGGGATGGGGGAATACCGCCTTCCTTTTTTGTCAGGAAAAATAATCTTTAGGTGAATCGGCTGATAAACGCATTAAAGTTTATGTTGATATTAAGATATCTGAAATATAGTTTTTTTGCTTGAATTCATATGCTTCTTCCCGCAAATCAATCAAGTCATGATAAAGTCCCAGCCAGTAAGAGAAATTAAGTACTTCATAGCATTCCATTGAACCGTAGTATTTCTCAAGTATAGGCCCTTTGGCAAAATTGAACCTGAAAAACTGGTGGTCAAATACTATAAAGATATTTTTAAATAAGCTTAGACTGTCTTCAAAGGTATCTGTAGTATTCCATCCGATTTTCTTACAGAATTCCTTACAGAAGTAGATCTCAGGAAAGCAGGCAGTTTTGCTTGCGTCTTCTGCAAGACCTCTGATGGTAAAATTTAGTTTTCTTAAATCCATTGGTAGATCCCAATAGGTGTACAGGTCATCAATATGACCGAACATGAACCAGTCTGAAGGATGATAAAACAGGTATTTTCTTGTGTATATGTTTGGAACTATAAGCCTTTTACGCAGTTTGAAATCTTTATACTGTCCATCTGAATAAGTTTCCAGAAGTGAGTGGCATTTTTGCATAAAGTATTTATCTTCAATAAGTAAATCACTTCTTATTTTTGCCAGATACTCCATCCCTATTTCCTTCGCCTTTTTGATACCGGAGATTGTACTTGCGATTTGTGCATTCCTGTTGGCTTTTCCAGGGAATTCGGGTAAGGTGTTCAATACAAGGTTTTCCGTCAGGGTATTTATTGCTTCCAGAAAACAAGGTTCAGAGTCTTTCCATGTGGAGACTATTACTGAATTGCTTCCATACAGATTGCAAAAATGCTTTATGATTGAGACGGTTACCGGGTATACAGGACCTTGAATAAGTATTCCGTAATTGTTTTCCAATTTCATATTGACCTCTCAATAAATTTTAGTTTTAATACTGCCTTTTCCGATATTTCATGCGACAGGAATCTTTCCAGATCGCTGGGGATTCCGATGCCGTACATTCCGTTAAATTCGCTGCCGATATTATAATATGAGATTTTCATACCTGCATCAATCATTTCATTATATGCGGGAGCAACATAGAATTCTCCATTTACCCTTAAGCCTTTTTCAATCATTTTTTCTGCTGCTTTAACAAAGCAGCGTCCTTCTTGGTAGTTATATATACCTACAGTTGCTTCATCTGATACCACTTGCTTTTCAACTACTTCAATAACATTGCCGTTGTGCAACCTGGCATATGACCACTTGGGATCATCCGAATTCATAGTCATGATAAGGCCGTCAATATCTCCGCCGGCGATATGGCTGAGATAGATATTAATATCCGTATCTACCCACTGGTCACTATTTGCAATCATCAATGGATTGTTATCATTAATAAAATCTTTTGCAAGTAATACTGTACAGGCAGCTCCTTCAGTGAGCCGGTCCACAGGAACGATAACACAACATGGCTCAAGGGACAGTAATATTTTATGTATGTTGTACTTGTCAATGTGTTCCTGTTGGCAAAGAAAAATAAACCTGTGTTCCTGCTCAGGTTTCAGATTGTTTATTACAACCTGTATCATCGGTATGCCGTGTACAGGTATTAAAGGCTTTGGAAGCTCATATCCTGCAGCGCTGAACCGGCTGCCTCTGCCTGCCATAGGTATGACGATATTCAACATATCATATCCTCCTCAAAACTTCTTTTTGTGGGAGATTTATACAGGATATTTGTCGCTGTTTGCACCGGGTATCTTTACAACAACACTGGTTGTAGGCATAACAGCTTTAAAATCCGTAACTTCACCGGGGTATAAAACTATAATGTCACCCTGCATGTAACGTATATTGTTCATTTCTGCCTCCCCGGAAACAATAACGGTTATTTCTGTGGCGATTTTATGAAGATGGGGCTGTTCATAATCGCCTGCCATATATTCTTTTACAGCCACTTCAACTTCCTTTGTCTTATACAGGGAAGGCTCGAAATTACCAACAAACCACCCGTTTATCATTGATTCCAACCTTCTTAATTCCATATCTGCCTCCACTGATGATAATCACTTTTCACCATATATGAAAATATAGTGGGTTGCCCAGTAATAGTCTCTACTATAAACTCTGTGAGTAATGCTTTCAGGTTTGATTTCTAAAAGTGTGTAATCATAAAACCAGATTTTTATGTTTTTAAAATACTTATAGAAATCACCTACTACCAGTGGGACGTCAGCAGGGCCAATTCCTACATCACAACCGCTGTTTGTAGCACTTGCATCAGTTCTGTCCTCAAACCATGAAGCATGAGTATTATCGAGGGTTTTTACAAATACCTTCTTATCTTTGGAAATATCATGTACATTTGTAGAATTATAAGGAAAATCCTTGCTGAAAGCCATCTGAATATTTACTACACCTTTATCATTCAAAACTTCTCTGATGCATTTCAGTATGTTCAATCTTATGGATCTGACGGCTATGTGCTGCATAGTGATAGTGCTGTAAACAAAATCATATGTGTTGACTGGTGCATCCCCAAGGTCATCTCCCTTTGAAACATAAAAATTACCGGCCGGGCAATTCTGTCTTGCTTCTTTGATCAATCTTTCTGATATATCTACTCCATCCACCCTTTTGAAGTATTTTTCCATTCTTTTTACCATACGGCCGGGACCGCATCCAAAATCCAAGGCTGTTTTATCATGAGTTTCATTAATAATGGGCTGCCTTATATCTCCATTTTTATATAAGAGAAAAGTCTCATAGGGAACCATTTCATGCCACTCATAATGGCCTACTATTTGTTTTGAAGGTATGTTTGTATCTTCGTATAAGCTTTTTTGCATATTTATGTATGAATCATAACTATTCATTATTTTACCTCCATATTCAAATACTGTTCATATTCCTCGATGCCCTTGGGATTAGCCAATGAAAAGTAAGCCTCTCTTTTTATTTTTTCTACACCGATTCTTTTTCTTTCCAGGATCATTTCATTAAAGCATGGACAGACATAAAACTTTCCATCGATATGGGCATCTTTTTTTATCATGGACATGGCAGCTTTGACAAAATCCTCACCCTTCTTAAAGTAAAAAACCCCTGCTGTAGCCAATTTGCTTATAGGCCTTTTTTCAGCGGTTTCTACAACATAGCCGTTTTCATCACATTTGACATATGACCACCTTGGATGATAAGCTTCAAATACCACTATTCCTCCATCCAGATCCCTGCCTTGGAAGCTTCTGATCAAGCCAGCCATATCAATATTCAATATTTGATCGCCATTGACTATCAGTAAAGGCTCGGAGGAATTTATCCGGTCAATTGCCAAAAGGGCAGTGCAGGCAGCTCCACCTGTTAAAGACCCTACATCTATAATATGAGCTTCAGGAAGAAGAAGCTTGATAACCATTCCTGTGTGGAATTTTCTATTTTCCTCCCTTCTTAACAGGAATATGGGTTTGCCAACGCCACCAATAAGACTTTTCAAGCTGTCTAAAACTCTTTGAACAAGGGGAAGACTATTGACTTCTATCAGATTTTTGGGGTAGGGATAGCCTTTTTCACTAAATTTATCATCATTTCCTGCCATAAGCACTAATACATTCATTGAATCAGTTCCTCAATTCTCTTTATTTCTGATGATATGTTGTCATAGCAAACATCACTTACCGAGTTTATAATCATTACATGTGTACCTGCAGCTTTTGCAGCTTTGATTCCGTTTTCATTATCCTCCAGCACAAGGCAATCAACAGGGGTCAAGTCTAATTTTGAGATGGTTCTTTCATATATTTCCGGATCAGGCTTTGCTGCTTTCACATCTTCATTGCTCATTATCAGATCAAGGTATTGTATTAGATTGCTTTTTTGCATCATAACTTCAATAGAGTGACGTATTGAGTTTGAAGCGACTGCAAGCTTATACCCGTTTGTCTTTAAAGCTGATAAGGCAAATTCATGCTGGAATAAAGGTTTACATCTGGCATGTACGATCTCCATCGTATACATTTGCTTAAGTTCATTGATAAAACTGTGGAGTGAGGATGGTAACCCCCTGTCCAAAGTAAGCATCTGCAACTTTTTTCTTGTAGGAAGTCCGTCATAGGTAAATAGATGGTCGTAGCGGCTTATTTCATAGCCAAATAATGAAAGTGCTCTGTTTAATGCTTCGTAGTGCCATTCCTTTGCATCAATCAAAACACCGTCCATATCAAAAATAACTGCTTTTATCTTGCTCATTTGAAAAACCTCCGTGCGCTTTCGGGGCTATCAGTGCAGATAAAAACTTCATTGTTCTGCTTAATCGGTGCTTTGCAAAAAGCGGACCAAACAGGGAAAGCTGGTCTGCCATGAAGCTCGGGAGATACTATGCAGACTTGTTTTTTATTGCTTAAATGCTCCATTATTTTGGCATAATCAATCCAGTCGCTTTCAAAACAGTCAATCCATACGCCTTTTGAACTCTCATAGAAAACAGGTAAAGGCTCAAATTCACTTTGCCTGGTAAACACTTTTAATCCTGATTTTATGTATTCCAGTTCATCAGGTATTGACATGTCAAATACAAAATAGTTTTCTACCCGGCTGCTATCAAGATATTCTTTCAGAAGCCTGCAAAGGCCGTCTGCCTTGATGTTCAATGCAAGGTATGGTTGATTACCGTATTGTTTATATATTTCCAGAAACTCATGCAGGGTGGTAACTGAATTCAAAGGTATGTCGTGAGAAATCACAAGCTCTCCGTCCTTATCTCTAATATCCGTTTCTACACCAAAACCTGCATCGAATGCTCTTTTGAAAGCTGCCATCGAATTTTTTTCGTGCTGTTCTGTCCAAAAGCCTCTATGCGCCAGAATATTCACTGATATCACCTTTATCTTAATAATATAATATGTTTTAGTTAACATTAAGTGCTTCGGTTTTGTATTTATTTTTGCTATACCATTGAACGAATCTAAAAATGCCTTCTTCGATAGGCACTTCAGGTTTATAGCCCAATAATCTGTATGCTTTCGAAATATCAGCACAAGTATATTCAACATCACCCTTCTGTAAAGGCAGATTTTTTCGCTTTGCGGGTTTACTCAGCTGCTCTTCAATCAATTCTATAAGGGTATTCAGCTTGACAGGACTGGAATTTCCCAAGTTAAATATCTCAAAACTGCATTTCAGCTCCATCGCAGCCAGAATCCCATTTAAAATGTCATCTATATAAGTATAGTCCCTGTAACTTGTTCCATTATCATATACAGGTATCTCCAATCCTTCGTGTATAAGTCTTGTGAAATTGTGTATGGCCATTTCAGGTCTTTGCCTTGGTCCATATACAGTAAAGAATCTCAAACAGACAACAGGTATACCGAACAGAGTGTTGTAGGTCTTGCAGAAAAGTTCCCCCGCAGCTTTGGAAGCGGCGTAAGGGGAAACTTGCGAGCAAGTGTTCTGATCTTCCGAAAATGGAACAGGATTTGATCCGTAGACAGAAGAGGAGGATGCAAACACAAACTTTTCTACTCCATAATTTCTACAGAATTCTAACAGGTTGACTGTTCCTTTTATATCTATATCAATATATTCCAAGGGATTTGACAATGATCTCCTGACACCGGCAAGAGCAGCCAGGTGTACTACTATATCCACACCGTAGCAGGCAAAAACATGCTCCAATATCCTTTCATCCCTGATATCACCCTGAAACAGTACATATTGAGGATCTTTTAAAGCATTGATGATATTTGCCTTTTTCACTGCCGGGTCATAAAAATCATTGAAATTATCAATATTTATTACTTTGTGTCCTGATGCCAATAAGCGCTCACAAAGGTGGGAGCCTATAAATCCTGCTCCTCCTGTAACCAATACAGTTTTCATTTCCTGCCAACTCCTTGATATATAAAGCCGGATTTTTTTACACTTTCTGGCTCATACAAATTTCTCAAGTCTATGAATAACGGTGTCCGTACAAGCTGCTGCAGTCTTTGCAGTTCCAGACAGGAAAACTCTTTCCACTCAGTTGCTATAACGATGCAATCAGTGCCTGCACACGCAGAGTATGCATCTTCAAAGTACTCGATATTGAATGAACGATATAGATTTTTCATGTTCAGCATAGCTTTGGGATCATAGACTTTTACATTTGCTTTTTCTCTTATCAGCATTTCTATTATTGTAATTGGGGGAGATTCACGTATATCATCTGTTTCAGCTTTGAAAGCCAGACCCAGAACTGTTATGTTTTTATTCTCAAGGCTGCCTAATGCTTTCTTTATTTTTCTGAACATAAGCTTTTTCTGGTTTTCGTTTACTGCTATAACGCTATTTATCAGTTTAGGAGCATAACCTATTTTCTTTCCTATACCAACCAAAGCTTTGAGATCTTTTGGGAAACAACTTCCGCCAAAACCCGGCCCGGGGTTTAAAAATTTGCTGCCTATCCTGCTGTCCAGGCCTATAGCTTTGGAAATCATGCCTACATCAGCATTGCAGTATTCACACATATTTGCTATTTCATTGATAAAACTGATTTTAGCAGCAAGAAAAGCATTGGAAGCGTACTTAATCATTTCAGCAGTTTCAAGGTTAGTGGTTAGTAGAGGAATTCCTCTCGAAATAAATGATTCATATAGTTTCTTCATAATATCAAGTGGAGCGTTGTTGTCACTTCCGATGACTATTCTTTCAGGCTTGAAGAAATCTTCAACCGCATTTCCCTCACGGAGAAACTCTGGATTTGATACTACATCAAAGCTAATATTCTTTCTGTTTTCATACAGGATTTGTGATATTTCTTTTTTTACACATTTAGCAGTTCCCACAGGTACTGTACTTTTGTCCACAATAATTTTGTAGGAATCCATATGTGTCGCTATGCTTCTGACTGCTTGATACAGATTTTTAAGATCAGCCGTATTATCATCCATTGTGGGAGTACCTACAGCAATGAAAATAATTTCGGAATACTCTACGGCTTCTTTAATATCGGTAGTAAAATTCAGGTTTTTGCCGAAGTTGTTTTTTACAATTTCTTCTAAGAGAGGTTCGTAGATGGGAATGCTGCATTGCTTAAGCTGGCTTATTTTATGCTCATCTGTATCCATGCATAAGACATTCATACCAAGGTCCGCAAAACCTGCTCCTGTTACAAGACCTACGTATCCGGTGCCTATTATCGAAATATTCATACCGATTGCCCCTCTCTGAAAGAAACGGATAAAATTATTGCTCAGATAAAAAAAGTAAAAGGATCTTTGCGCTCACTCTTTGCTATTGTCTCATTATTACGTGGGGATACTGGCTTAAAGATTTCTTTTGCAACCCTTTCCCAGTTGAACTTTTCTTCAGCCAGTTTACGTCCTTTTTTACCATGCTCAAGACACTTGGCTGGATTTTCAAGGAAATAATTGATGCAGCTGGCCAGAGTCTCCGGATTACTATAGTCATTTATTACTTTTCCGTTTCCATATCCGTGTATTACTTCTGAGTTTCCTCCTCTATTCGTAGTTATGATTGGAATACCTGCAGCCATAGCTTCATAATGTACCCTTGCCAGAGGCTCGTTCCACTGTGAAGGACAAACAAATACATCTGCGAGATTATAGTACGGAGGGATTTCTGAAGGTGGAAGAAATCCTGTAAATACGATTGGTCCTGTCAATTCCTTTGCCAGGTTTTTCAGAAGTATTGTATACTCATCAGTTTTGTTTTCTCCAAACCATTTGCTTCCGACTATTACCAGTGCTACTTTTTTGTGTTTGCTCATTACAGTTTTCAAAGCCTTTAAAAGTATATGGACTCCTTTTTTGTTGCTTAACCTTCCTACAAAGAGCACTACTTTATAGCCATTCAGACTATATTTTTGCTTTAGGGTCTTCTTGTTTGCCATACCTTCTTCAGTCCATACTGGCTTATACTTATAGATATCTGCGCCGGAGTACACAACATTCATCTTACTTTTTGCCACCGGAAGACGCTTGACTACGCCTTCTGCTATAAACCTGCTTACGGCATTTATGAATTCAACTCTGTTAATACATTTCAGCGCATCCGCTTCACTGATTTTCTCGGGGTGAAACATTTCATTATGGAGACTTAAGCTGAATCTGGTATCGGGAAGCTTTTCGCCAAGCGCCAGAATCCACAGGGGTCTGTTAAAAACATGGACAAGGTCGAAGTCTTTTCCTATGACAGTTCTTAAGTTATTAACATATTCCTGGGTTGATTTGGCAGAAACTCTTACATAATGCACACCGCCTACTGTCTCATCCGGGGCTAGGGAGGGATGCTCGATGCTGTAGACTGTTATTTCATGGTGTTGTGACAGATATGGTAGTATGCCTTCAATATATAGCTGCACAGCTCCGCCTGATACCGGAGGAACAGGAAGTTTTTCCGTGCAAACCATTGCTATTTTCATCGGGACCCCTCCTTTTTAGCAGGAATACTTGTAAATCCTTTTTTCTGCTTGCTGGTTACTTTAGTTTTTTTCAGTAGTGACACAAGTAAATCGACTTTTGACTGTTCAAGCTTTGCTATCCGCTCAATTTCGGAAGGTTTCAGGGGTTTGTTATTCTGAAACAGATTCTTAACAAGGCCAAAAAACCAGTGCGGATATAAGAGGTCTATATAAAGCAGATCGGTATCGGCATCACTCATATGATTGACGCCGGAATAGCATTCGATTACGTTATTTATATTTTCAATGCTCCATTGATTTCTGTTTTCAGCCTGTTTTCCTATGATCTTTCTTAAATCCCGCGCCGGCAAATCATAGGTGATCCCATCAAGATCAATTACGTATACACCCATCTCGGTAAGAATAGCATTTCCATTTCCGAAGTCCTGATGGCATAATACAGGTGATTTTGATTCAGGTGATACAAGTCTGACATAATCAGAGGTTGATAGATGGTCTGATGCCAGGTTGCATATCTCAATAACTGAATCAATATGTTTCAGATAAGCATTATGATAGGGAAGGGATATGTTTTTTGAAATTTCTTTCCAGTCTGTCAGCCTGGTTTTCATTGAGTCATATTGTTCGGGCCATTTATTGAGCTTTGAGGATATCCTGGAATTTTCAGGTGCTCTATAGCCCTTGGAACATATATGAAACTTAGCCAACCCTCTAAGCGCTGCCTGCAGGTCGGAACTGTTTGAAAAATTCAGGTTTTTACCATGCAGCCACTCATATAGTACAAATAACTGGTCTTTATGCTGTACTATCAACTGGCCTCTTTTATCTTTAATTACAGAAGGAACATTTCCTCCCGACTCTTTTATATAATTTTGAGCATTGACTGAAAAGAGCGCCTTATCATAAGTATGTTTAAGCCGCTTCAAGCAAAGCATGCCCTCTTTGGCTTTTACTTTCCATACAGTTTTTATAGTACCGCTTTGTATGACTGAAATGTTTTCGGGAGAAATAGTGTAATTTTTAAGTACCTCATCTGCCAACTTAATTAAGTTTTCTTTATTATCCAATATGTTCAACCCCTTTGGAAGAAGTCGTAGGGAGTACTTCTTTCCTGATATGCATTAAATTTTATATGTTTTAGTCAAGACACGACCAAATGACTTTATTTGGGAATTATTGATTCAAATTTATCCAAGACAGGGCTAATGGTCTTTTCTATAACCGTTACTTCCTTTAAACGCTTGAAATAATTTGCGTTTGTCCACTCCTTTTCCCGTTTGTAATAATATTTATTCATTGCACCGATGAACAGATGGGGAAACATGATATCCAGCTTTACTACCTGCCATTCTGACGATGTAAGCGGATTGCCAGACTGATAGTATGCAAGAATTTTTCTTGTAAGCTCAATATCCCATTTGCCCCTTTTTTTCATTATTTTATTCAGTAATTTACGTATATCCCTTGCCGGTATGTCAAGTGTTATGGAATCAGTATCAATTACATACATATCACCTGACGCTGTAATGAACAGATTACCTGCTGCAAAGTCCTGGTGGCATAACCCTCCTGTTTTTTTTACTTTTTCTACCCAGTCCCTGTATTCAGTACCTTTCAGACCTTCAATTGCTTTGTGGCCTCGAGAATAAAATGCTGGGAATTCAGCTGTTATGAATTTGCCTATTTCATCCCTTGATTCTGATGCAAGCTCCTTTTTATAGAAGCTATTCATATCCTCCAATTGCTGCTCATAGTCCTCAATCCATGTTCCAAGATGGATTTTAGGCTTAGAATCAGGAAGCGGGGAGAATCCGCGGGAAGCTTTATGGAAATTCGCAAGCTCTTTTACTACAGCTTCAAGCTGCTGGGGTATATCATAACTGGGATTTTTTCCTTCAACAGCTTTTGTTAATAAATAACACGTTCCGTTTAAAACTACATAATCCGACTTATCTTTTGTAACTATTACTTCCGGAATATTAATGCCATTTTTATTAAGGTGACGTACGGCCGAAAGTATATACTTCAAAGTATCCTCAGAGTTGGAGATTTTCTTAAGGATTCTGTATCCCTCTGGGGTTTTTACCCACCATACACCTTTTTTGTCCTTATAAGACTCATTTCTGGTATTTAGCACTTCCAGGCTATATTTGCTTAAGATCTGCTGCAGAGGCTCGTTGCTGGCTGAAGGCAATATTAACACTCCTTTGCTGGATATTGTCATACACATACTGTACATATGTGTAAAGATAGAGGTTTATGTAGGAGTAGACAGTATAATCCACTCCTACATAGACTTTACATAATAGTGATGTGTAAAAAATAATGCAGTAAAACCGTCCTCCGAATAAAAGCTATTAGAATACTTCTTCTTCAGGAGCAGCTTCTTCTTCTACTACATTATCCCAAGTGATTTTTAATGTAACATTACCGCCTGTTTCATCTACTGAATATTTAACCTTAACATCCATATCCAAGTCTTCCGGAATATCTACATTCTGGCCTTCTACAACAAGGCGTCCAGCTAGTAAATCGGAAATTACCTTTTTAACATTGCCTCCCAGGTCAGATCTTGTATAGGTGTTGCTTTCTGAGTACTTCATAATATACACTCCTTTAATTATTCTCAGCTATTTGTTTAGCTATTTACATAATATTAATAATAGTAAAAATGTGTTACATAAATTAGTTATCAAATATTTATTTTTAAAAAATAAAAAAAACCATTACTACGAGTGTAGCTAGCGGTGTGGGAGGATAAAAGAAAAGGCTACGGCTGCTTATGAAACAACCGAAACCTTTTTGGAATTATTAACCATTAGGGACAATACAAAAAGCAAATGGGTTTCTATGATTATTTCTTCTGTAAATTTCTCAAAAATTCCGGTGTAATACTAGCGAAGCCGGCACCGGGCATAATAGGTGTATTGCTGCTGAGTACCTGGGTATTAACCACTTCTACAGGAGCTTCAACTGTAAGAGGAGCAGGCTTCCCGTTTGTTTGATTATTTACTTCATGCAGCTGTTTCGTCTCATTAAGTGTAGATATTATCTTTAACAGGTCAGAGTCTGTTATTGCCAGCTTGCTGCTATATCTTCCAAGTTCGAGTTCAAACTGTTTTTGACTGTTTTCAAGCAGCACAAGTTTTGCATCCAGTTCTGTCATAAATCTTTTTATCTCGCTCACATCGGAGGAGAGCATCTTGAGAGTGTTTAGCACCTCTGACTGAAAGCTTTCAGGGTGTACTTTAACATTTTCCACAGATTTTTCCGGTGGGGCAGAATCGTTAAGGAAGGCCAAATTATATCCATTGGTAATAGTTCCGGGAGTCGTATATCTGAATTGTTTAGCAGTTTTATCAGGGGTATTTGATATGTATGAAATGCATTGTACCTGTTCGTTTTCCTGAAATGCATATGTCTCAGGAGAATTCCAGGTATGTCCTTTATTGTTTGAGGTACTATAAAGGATATCACTTTCTTCTATCCAGTATATTGTGATATTGTTATCTCGGATAATTAATGATGCATTGATAAAAGGCTTGTGAGACGAACTCACCAGTATACTGTCATTCCATTTTCCGGATTCAGCGTGTTTAAGTGATAGCAAAAGCTCAAAATTTTGAGAAAGCTGCCTTTGCCAGCACACATATGATATACCGGACGAATCACAGGAGCAGGAGAGAACACTGCTTTCCCCGTTGAAATCGGTTATGGGAGAAAAATCACTCCAGCTTCTTTTAGACTGTATATATTTTTTATATCCGACCCTGCTGTACTTGATGTCCTGGTATGTATAAAACACATAAATACTTCCATCCGGATCGTTCAGTATAATATATGGTGTAGGTGAATCGGATACATAGTCTATTACTTTTGGGTCGCTGACTTCTCCCATACTGTTTTGGATCTGATATGACAATATGTTTTTTTCCGAATGCTTCAAAGTATAAAAAAAGTAAATTTTTTTATCATCCCAGATCATATTAAGATTTTTATCGTAGGGGGTTAGATTTCTACTCCTTAGAATGATTTTAGAATGCCACTTTTCATTATCATGGCTCATATACTTTATGTTACCCTGCCTGTCCTGGCATAATAAATGAATCCTGTCATAGTTGTCCATGCAAACACTGTATCCGGGGAGTATATCTTTTGTAACCGTTACAGTGTCACTCCAAACACCTTTTTTGCTCAAATAGCTTAAAGTCAATCCTGCGCTTGGCTTGTAAGACATATTCAAAGTTCTTCCTGAGGTTTGTCTTAATATGTACTGTTTGTGGTTAATATCATACATTAAAGCATCACACTCCTTTAGTATTATATTTTTACATAACTGAAATGGTTACTCTGAAAAACTGGATAAAAGGAATTATTAATTTTATATTACATTAATGCAAAACAGGTGATATAAAACATTTTGTTGGATATAATTGGTTTTGGGGGCGGGTTATCCTTGAAATATTAACCGAATTTTAACTTTTATTTGGGAACTTTATCAAATGATTGTCGTCTATGGTTAATGTGAGTAACACACCCAAACTATGGTTGTGCCATTAAATTCAACAAGGTCTTTTATATTATTTAGACCAGTATATGAGGAGGTATATTGATGAAACTGAAGAAGACCCTATCACTGATTATTGCAACTACACTGTCGTGTTCTTTTATGTTTACCAGTGTAGCAGCTGCAGAAAATGTGGCTGAGACTAAAATTATGCTTATGGAGGCTGCTGGAGAAGTACCGGCAAAAGACGGAGCTACAAAAGAATCACCTGATACCAAAATAAGTAAGGATGAAGCAATAGCAACCGCAAAAAAGATGATCGAAGGTTATAATGATTATGAAATTGGATATGTTAATCTTAACCCTTCATGGGGAGCGTCTGCTAACAGGGTATGGAATATAGAATTTTACTGTCAGAAAGCGCCCGGTGGGAACGCGAATGTCGCTGTAGACAGTGAAACAGGCGAAATACTGAATTTCAATATCTGGGAAGGTTATGACAATCAGACAAATTTTGTTGCAAAAATGACCAGAACAGAAGCGAAAGTTAACGCTGAGAAGTTTATAAAAGAGCAGCTCAAAGAGAGCATTGATAGCTATGAACTCCAAAAAGAAGATCCTTATATGTACGGATACAGGATGGGCGGAGTAAAAGAGCCTATTGTCTATAACTTTACATATGTGAAGAAAGTAAATGGAGTTCCTTTCTCAAATTACACAATAAATGTAGGTATTGATGGAGTTAACGGAAAGGTAAGAAGCTACTATAGCAACCGTGTGAAGATTGACGAAAAGAAATTTCCTTCTACTAAAGATGTTTTAAGCGCAGAAAAGGTGTTTGAAAAGTATAAGGAGCTTGTAAAGGTCAAACTTCAGTATATTGCAACATACTCACATTCACCTTATGGTATGTCTAAGCCTAAGGTAACACTTGCGTATGTCCCTGTAACATATGTAAATATGATGGATGCCAGTACAGGTAAAGTTTTAAATTATGATGGAAGCAGTACAGATTTTTCATCTGAAGAAATAAAACAGCTTCTAAATAACCCTGTACCGATGAAGCCTGATGCAAAGATATCGAATAAGGCTATTTCTGAAAAAGATGCAAAAGCAAAGGCTGAAGAATATAAAAAAATAGTAGAAAAGCTTTTAGGTATTACATTTGATAATCCGGAAGGAAATGAATCCAAACCGTATTATTACGGCAGCCAGCAGGATGAAGTATGGAACTTTAACTGGTATAAGAATTCTGAAACCGGCAATGTACATTTTAATATAGCGATAAGCGCAAAAACAGGACACTTATTGAATATCAGCCTGGGCAGCTATGATAATATGTACGATATGAAAATGCGTGAAAACAAAAAACCGGAGCCTGTCAAAGAGAAACTTAAGTGGGCAAATGGAAAAGAGAAGGCTTTGGAACTTGTGAAGAAGCTGGTTCCCGATCAGTATGGATTTTATGTGGATGAAAACATCAAAGAACCTGAATATAGTGAAGAAAGCAGGAAGTACCTCAGAGAACATTATTATTCCTTTACCAGAATTGAAAACGGCATAAGATTCAGGGATAATAGCATAAACGTGGGCTATGACCGTGAAACCGGAAAATTAAGAAACTTCTACTTCAACTGGAGTGATATGGAATTTCCGGCTAAAACAGCATTGATTTCCGAAGAGGAAGCAACAAAGAAATATTTTGAAGGTACAGAGGCTAAGCTTATGTACTTCCTCAAGGCAGACTATACACCCCAAGGCGTTGTGTTTGGTGAAACTCCTCAGCTTGTATATTCCTTTAATACAAAAGGATATATGTATGGGGCACTTATGATTAATGCAAACACAGGAAAAGAAATTGACTATTCGGGAAATGAGATAAAATATGAAACTCCTGTAGGAGAAGCGAATATAGCAGATCATTGGGCAAAGAGAAGTGCAGAGCTTCTTGTCGCACAAGGCATACTCAAAAATCCTAACGTTGATTTGAATTCTAAGGTTACTAAAGCTGAAGCAGTTAAGATGATAACGCTTTCAAAGGGGATAAATTTCTACTATTATGAGAAATCTGATGCTCTTGCTCCTGAACCGACATTCAAGGATGTACCGAAGGATGATGAGTATTTCCAGTATATTGAAAGCGCTATAAAACAGAAATTAATAAGCAAGGATGCTGATGAGTTTAAGGGCAGCGAAAAGATGACCAAGGCTGAATTTGTAAAACTTTTAGTAAACCTTATTGGCTATTCTGATATAGCAAAGCACAAGGATATATTCAAAGTAAATAATGTGATAAATGTACCTTACGATATGACAGGATATGTTGCCATAGCAAGTGTGCTGGATATTCTCCCCGTGCAAGCAGGCAATACTTTTAACGGCAGTGATGAAGTGACTTACGGTGAAGCTGCGGATTCATTGTATAAAGCCTTAAGCCTTGTAAAATAATTCAACATTAATCAATATTTTACGACAGCTTTTGTCATTTCTGATTGAAACTGTAGGGCTCTTATGATATGCTGTAATTGCAGCATTTCATAAGAGCTTTTTGTTTATCTGAAAAGTATATTTTAGTATTTCTAATATTTCTTGAATACAGGTTTATTTTGATGATTATTTCAGCGTGATGCTGATTTCTTACTCTGACAATAGATGAGAGTTTGTTATTTTTTTTCTAAATTAATATAAGTGTTTTGGTAAGGTGGCTGGATATGGATAAAATAATTGGAATTAATGCTACGGCAGTATCTCATTCTGGGATGGGATATTCTGATAATGAAGACAATTTCTATATGAACGGAAGGCATATGTATGAATACGAGAGGGATAATATTCAGGTATCTGTCGAAAACCGGAGCGAGGAATATATTTTTGCAGTAAGCTGCGGAATGGACCGGGTAAGTAATGAGAAGGGCACGTCTATTTCCATGATGAAGGAGCTTAAAAAGTTCCAGGAGAAAATAAGAGGAACTGGCGGTGACCTTGTAAGCAAAATTGCTCAGATGAAAGAAAGCGTAGAAGAAGTAAATAATGTGATCTACAGTATGAATATAGGTAAATACACAAATAGTGAAAAAGCAACTTCTTTTGCAGGTATATTCATCCTTGACGGAAAAGCGGTGGCTATCAGTTGTGGAAAATCCAGAGTGTATCATCTGAGAGATGATAATATGAAGTTGATTGCTGCTGATAGTAAAAAGGCTGAAAGACTTCTGAAAATGGGAATTATCACTAATGAACAGGCAAAAACCATTTCAGGACATGCTGTTACAAGTGGAGCAGATGGACATACCAAATTGAATAAATCAGAGTTGATAGACATCAGAACGGGAGATAAGTTTCTGATATGCAGTGATGGTATATGCAGTATCCTTGAAGATGAGCATATACACGAAATATTGTCAACTAATAAGGACACCGGCTATATATCAAATATATTGATAAAAGAAGCTATGAAAAAAGGAAGTAAAGACAATATAACTGCTTTAGTGATAAGAGTAGAGGGTGATGGAGCTGAAGATACTTTACAGAGCAAGAAAGTCAAATCTGGTCTAACAAGGAGAGCAAGGCTGCAGGTTAATGAAAAAAGCGAAAACACCAGGACTATAATTGCATCCGTAATTGCTTGCATTTTAGTTGTAGGTATCCTGATTACCGTATTTTATAAAGCATGGACCGATAACAAGCAGGAGAGTCAACTGATTTCCAATTCAACTACAGCTACAACTACCACTTCAGATAATCCTGATAATAACAGCGGAAATGAGTCTGCCGCTAATGGGGGCTTACAAGAGGAACAGACTGCTGCTCCAGCCGAAGTGGAGAATAACAATGAAACAGGCAGCAAAAACACGGAAGAAAATGAAGACAAGGGTAATACAGAGGGAAGTTCGGATGAGAATTCCGGTGAAACCCAGCATAAGGTAGAGACAGGAGACACACTTGAGAAAATCAGTAAAAAATACTACGGGAGTATGGGGAAATACAGATTGATTATGGAGAGGAATAACATTACCAACCCTAATCAGTTAAAAGTAGGACAGGTTCTGATAATACCGAAAGAGTAAAAAAAACAACCGGATAATCATTTGAGATTACCCGGTTGTTTTTTGCTGTTTTAAAATTAAGAAAAAAAATAAAGCACTGTTATAATAATATAAATAATAGCATTAATATGTGCTTTAACAACTTATAAAAATAAATAATCAATATTTCAAAGGAGAAACAAAATGAAAAATTATTGCTGTGTCATTTGTATTATATCATAAGAACTGGAAAATTCATGTTAAAATTCTATTAAAGTTGTTAACAAATAATGAACAAAAGTGTTTTGTACGTATTTGATAAAACGGCTTACCTTGCTATCCATAACAATTGATTCAGCTGAAGTTTGAAGCCGGTTACTGCTGTTATGGTTGCTGTACAATCTATAAGGAAATAGAGCACAAAAAAATATGATAGAGATTTTCTGAAATAAACTGGAATATGTGATATGAACCAGTGTATATAAGGATGTACAAAGCCCATGAAAAATAATGAAATAATACCCCAGGTAATGGATGATTTAAGGCAAATCAGCCCTGCAATGTTAAATGGCTCCTCGCTATAGTCCCACCAATTATTATTGAATACGGAACGGAGCATAATCCCTATACAAAGTTCAAGTATGGTTGTCAGAATAATAGCATAAATGAAGTATTTGACAGCACTTTTACCCACATTACCCAGTAGAGTTATCAGTATCAGGGCACCGAAACCATAAATGGGACAGAAAGGTCCGAATAAAAAGCCTCTGTTTACCAAGTGTCCGGCCCGTAGTGACATATATACAGTTTCCATACACCAACCAGCAAAGGAATAAATAATAAAATAGTATAACAGATGATATAGTTTTCTATCTAATACTTCCCCGACTTTCACTTTAACCCCTCCAAAAGAAAAAAACTCATTGAATTATCTAACTTAATATACGGATAATGCTAAATTTTGTCTTATGGTGCAGCCTTAAATTTAATAAATTATTCCTAAAATACAATCGGTTTGTTGTTTATTTGGAGGTGTTGTTATATAATTCAGGTGAAGGGGAATAATCTGACAGGCATAAAAAAAACTAATAAATACTAATATTTCGGACTGGTGCTTTATATGTATAAAAAATTTAAGATAAGAGTGTTTAATATTATCGAGGGGACTTGTGAGAGCAGGAATGCAGGTAGGATTTTTGAATACTTTATAATGTCCCTGGTTGTTTTGAATGTAGTTGCCGTAGCTTTGGAGACCGAAAATGCATTGTATGAAGATTATGAAAGTGTGTTTCGCATATTTGAAATGTTTTCAGTTGCTGTATTTACTCTTGAATATGCTGCACGTGTTTGGGTATGTACAGAATACGCAAGATTTAGAAGGCCAATAATAGGAAGATTAAAGTTTATTCTTACGCCGATGTCGGTTATAGATTTACTTGCCATAGTACCGTTTTATTTGTCCATACTTCTATCATTTGTCCTGATTATTCCGGATTGGAGATTTATAAGAGCGGTAAGACTATTCAGGCTTTTCAGGTTACTTAAGCTGGGACGGTATTCTGATTCGCTTAAATCCTTTGTCAGAGTATTCAAATCTAAAAAAGAAGAGCTGACAGTAATATTATTTATAATATCCATCGCTCTTTTTGTTTCCTCAAGTATAATGTATTTTGTGGAAAATGATGCACAACCGGATAAGTTTTCCAGTATTTTTTCCGCTATGTGGTGGGGCATAGCTACTTTGACAACTGTAGGATATGGAGATATCTATCCAATAACTGCGATCGGCAAGATCCTCGGAAGCGTAATAGCACTTCTTGGTATTGGTATGTTTGCACTGCCGGCAGGGATGCTTGCTTCAGCATTTGCCGAGGAAATTCAGAAGGGAAAGAGGAAAAGTGATGTATGTCCACACTGTGGGAAGGAAATAACGGGTATAAAAATTAACACTGAGGATGACGCAAGCAGCCTCTGAAAGCTTTTTCGAATTTTACATCATCTTCTTTTGTTCTTTTCCTTATACTTCCGCACCTACCTCCTGAACGTCTTATTTTTTGGGATAGATGCCTTTCGAATAAAAGCCTGTCTATATTGCTTTCATTATAGATAAGGCCATTTTGATTAAGGACTGTCACTCCTTTGGAGAGACACATAGTGGCTACTCCGTAATCTTGTGTTACTACAATATCTGATTTTTCCGCCTTGTTGACAAGGGCAAAATCTACTGAATCACACGACTTATCAACAGTGATTATTTCTGAATAGCCGTCATAGAGTATATGGCTGGTATCACAAAGCATTATTACCTTAATGCTGTACTCTTTTGCGATTTTCACAATAATTTCCTTAACAGGACATGCATCTGCATCAACAAGTATCTTCATATATATACTCCCGTTTGATTAATTTTTATTGTTCTATTATAACAGATTCTCTAAAGAAAAATCCGAATCTGATAGTAATATTAATGCTGACCGTATATATAAAACTATAATAAATGGATATAAAAACTCTAATAATATATGTGGATAAAGTTTGAATGGCTATAGCCTGGAAAGCGGATGCATCTTCGCCGGATGCCAGGTGAAATAAAAAAAATAACCCATGGAGGTTAAAGTGATATATATTTATAACTGTTATGGAGGTACACATTCGTCTTCGCTTGCTTCAGCAGTACACTTGAAAAAGCTTCCCGCTGACAGAATTCCTACAGATGATGAAATACTAAACACACCGTATTTTAATAAATTGACGTATAAGGACATGGGGAGAATCATATATAGGGGGGATGATGAGGAGGGAAACAAGATTTTTACAGTAGGGAGAGGTACTTCCAGAGTTTTAGTCCCGTGTTTGAAAAATTTGATTGATGTTCTTCAAAGCGACTGTGGATTAAACGAAAAAATCATTCTTTCAAATATGTCTCCTGCAGTACCTTTCGCAATGACTATGGGGGGGTTTTTCTCGAGGGGGCTGGGTATTGATTCTGTAGGGGTACCACTTTTGATTCTGGGAGCAAAGCAAGCATACCCAAAGGTAATTGAATTTGTACAAAATACAAAAAATATAGCAAAAGAATCAAATGAAAAAGTAATTGTTCTTATGAATACCAAAAGGCAAAAATCAGGGTACTGATTGTCAAAATATCAGTATCCTGATTTTAGTTGGCTAAATCTGTGGCTCCGAATCGGGAACAGGGCCTCTCATCCTGACAACTTCCTTCTTCCATCTCCCGGAGAAGTAATACCAGAGACTTATGACCATTGTGACTCCAAAGCTTGTAATCATTGAAATCCATATTCCTCTTGTACCAAGAGCAGTACCTGAAAGTAACCATGCAAATGGAACCCTTACCACCCAAAGGGATAGTAATGAAAATATCATTGTAGTAATAGTATGGCCTGCCCCATTTATAATCCCGTTTGAGACAAACATAATCGCAAAAAGAATATAGGCTGAGCCGTTTATTCTCAAGTATTCAACACCAATATCGATGCTTTCCCTCGACTTTCCCAAACCGAAGATGGAAAGTATGAACTCAGGGAAGGATACAACAATTATGGACACTATTATTGTTACTACAGAGGTCATTATTATACCCCATTTAAAAATATCCTTGACTCTTTCAGGCTTCTTTGCACCTATATTCTGGCCTGTAAGTGCAGCCGTAGCCATACTCATTGACAACGCCGGCATGAATGCTATCTGGTCAACTCTTGTTCCTACACCGAATGCATTATTGGCATGCGGACCGAATGTATTGACACAGGTAGTAATAGCAGCTGAGCCTATAGAAATAAGTGATTGCTGGATAATTGACGGAAAGCCGATCTTGAATATCAGTGATGTGGTATGCTTGTCCATACGCAGATTCTTGGGATTGAAGGCAACTAGATGATTTCTCGTATTAAGATAAATAATACCACCTATTGTTGCCAGGGCTTGTGCAACCAGTGAAGCATAAGCAGCTCCGTTCAGGCCAAGCTCGGGCAGGGGGCCGACCCCCATTATGAATAACGGATCCAGCACAGCGTTGATTCCTACTCCTATACCAGTAAAAATCAAGGGTGTAACGGTATCTCCTATACCGCGTAGTATAGATGTGATAAGAAATCCGATATACATTAATAAGAATCCTGCAATTGTTATTTTCAAATAGCTTGATGCCATAGCAAATTGTTGCTCGGGTGTTTTCATTAGTTTTAGCAAAACGTCACTAGAAAAAATACCTGCTATTGTCAGTACAGTACCAAGAATCAGTGCAATAGAAAAGGAGTTATTTACTACTTTTTCAACTGTTTTATAATCTTTGGCGCCATAATACTGTGATACAAGTATTGTAGTAGCCATAGTAGCACCTGAAGATAATGCTATCAATATAAAAACTATGGGAAAGCTTATGGAAGCAGCTCCTAAAGCGTCTTCACTGACCTTTCTTCCGATCCATATTGCATTTACTAGACTATACCCTGTTTGAAGCAGATTACCAATCAGCATAGGGAGTGAAAATGTCAACAAGTGTCTTGGGATACTCCCTACAGTCAAATCTTTACCGAACTTACTACTCATACATATCTCCTTTGAAAAAAATACCGAGCAAAATGAGTTAATTTTATGATAATAGCACATAAAATATATTTTGTCTATTTTTTATCTGTTATAATCAAAGAAGAATACGTTAGATCAATCTGGAGGCAGGAATGAGAGTATTGATAGCTATGGATTCATTTAAAGGAAGTCTGACTTCTTTCGAAGCAGCAGATGCTGTAGAAAAAGGTTTGAAAAGGGTATTCAAAAATGCTTCAGTAGAAAAGGTTGCCGTTGCCGATGGTGGTGAAGGCACCGTAGATGCTCTCGTACAATCTCTTGATGGGGAATTTGTAAGTATCGAAGTTTCAGATCCATTAGGGAATAAGGTACAAGCCAGGTATGGAATTGTTAATGGTGACACGGCAGTGATAGAAATGGCAGAGGCATCAGGATTATGCCTTATTCCGGAAAGCAAAAGAAATCCTCTGATTACGTCTACCTTTGGCACAGGAGAACTGATTGCTGATGCTCTTAAAAGGGGTTGCACGAAAGTGATAATGGGCATTGGCGGAAGTGCAACAAATGATGGCGGAATGGGTATGGCAAAGGCACTGGGTGTAAAATTTTATGATGCCGATGGAAATGACGTAGGACATGGTGGTGGTGCACTTGGACGGTTGGTTAGAATTGATGTTTCGGGCATGAATACAGAAGTTGGAAAAGCAGAGTTCCTGGCGGCATGTGATGTAAATAACCCTTTATATGGGAACACGGGCGCGTCAAAGATATTTGCTCCTCAAAAGGGTGCTACTGACGAAATGGTAGAAATATTGGACAGGAATCTTTGTCATTATGCTTCAATCGTTAAAAACTGTTTGGGGATAGACCTGGAGGAAGTTCCGGGGGCAGGTGCGGCAGGTGGGTTGGGAGCAGGGCTTATGGTTTTTTGCAAAGCGAAGCTTGTTAAAGGTATAGATTTAGTGCTTGATTTGTTGAAAATTGATGAAAAGATTAAAATGGCGGATATAGTTATTACCGGTGAGGGAAGGATAGACAGCCAGACTGCTTATGGCAAATTGCCTGTAGGAATAGCAAAAGTTGCAAAAAAATACAATAAGCCTGTTTTTGCTATTGCCGGATTTATTGGAGAAGGTGCTGAACTTGTTTATGAATCCGGTATAGACTCTATACTCAGTTCTATGACAGGACCTATGTCATTGGAGCAATCAATGCAAAATTCTAAAAGGCTGATTGCTGATGCCAGTGAAAGGCTTTTCCGAATAGTATATACTTTAAGAGTGTAGATATATGGAAGGCGTTTTAATGGACTTAACGAAATATTAATAAATTAATCAAGGTTCAGTTATATATATATTTAAATTTCCTCAGGTGGTATAATATTCATATCTCTAATGATTTTCAGGGGTGATGGATATTAACTTTGATACAAAAGCTGAACAGGTAATAGAAGCACCGCAAGAGGGCTCGAAAATACTGCTCAAAGGACCGACGGGCAGCGGGAAATCAATGTTGTTGCTGGAAAGATACAGGTACATGGTCGAAAAACTCCATATTCCCAGTGAAAAGATACTCATTTTGCTTTTAAACAGAACTCAATCCCTGGAGTGGAGGTCGAAAACCATACTGGAGAAGTCTGGCACTATATGGCGCACATCATACTACGGATTTATTCAAGGTGAAATTAAAACATATTATCCGTTGATAGTAAAAAATTGCAATGAAATCGTTAACAAACGTATAAAGCCCATATTTCTTACCTTTGAGTCAGCTCAGTTTCTGGTTTCAAAAGCGATTGAGCACAGGAGGGAGGAAAAGGGAATCTTTTCAACTGTTGCTTCCTATACAGACAGAATAGCAATAGATCTTACTGCCAACCTTGTAAAAGCGGCTACTTCAGACATACCGTACTACGAGATAGGACAAAGGCTTTATGATGCTCTTGAGCTAAAAGATGAAAGCAAGAGGCAGGTTTTTAAGGAAGCTGATGACGTGCTGGCTGCTTATAGAAAAAGATGCCTGGAGCTAGGTATTTTCGACTTTGGTATGGCTGTAGATCTCTATAATAACTGCCTTTTGAAGGATGATATATATAAGGAACAGTTGTTTAAAAGAGTGCAGCATTTGATAGTGGATAATGTTGAGGAATGCGTGCCCACAGAAGTAGATTTTATAGAATTCATATCACCTAATTTGAAGACATGTTTGCTGGGATACAACTATGAAGGCGGGTACGGTGAAATATTCGGTGGAAATCATGAATATATGAGTCAGAGACTCGGTAAGGGTTTTAAGATTATCAGTATGGAAAACTCATATACATGTAAGGATTATCTATATGAGTTTTCGGAAATGCTGTATGAAAATATAGAAAATTCGGTAAAGACCCGGTATGAAAAAAGGCCTGAAATAGAAAGAAATCCGGCGTTTGAGCTAAGAAGTGAGATGCTTGAAAAGACCGGGGAAAGAATATGCCGCCTTATATTTGAAGAAGGGTATAAACCCTCGGATATTGCGGTTATATCTACATATGCAGATCCGGTTACGGAATTCGTCATTGGAAGGGTTCTGGAAAAAAACGGTTTGGTAATGAAGAATCTTGCAAGAAAGAGCAAAGTTATAGAAAATCCTTTTTCTCAAGCCCTTATAACTCTTGCACAGCTTTGTCATCCGGCATACGGAGTTATGCCGAATATTGATGATGTAAAAGCTCTTATCAGAATGCTCTTAAAGATAGACCCTGTAAGGAGTTCAATATTGGCTAATGAAATATGCAGCCAGAGGCCTTTTGCAGAGTTTCCGGATGTTGAATTTCCGGGACTGGTTGAACGTATAGGATATCACAATGTAGAAAAGTATGAATACATCAGAAAATGGATAAGCGATTATAAAAACAGAGAAGCTCCGCTGGAGATAAATGAATTTCTTCAGAAGGTATTCCTGGAAGTACTTATATCCGAAAATATCTCTGAAAATGATATTCTTCAGGCTAAAAACCTGATTGATAGTGCACAGACCTTTGTAGATATCGTTTCCAGGTTTAAGAATATGAATGCAAACAAGGGGTTTCTGGATATGATAAGAGGTGGAATAAAAGCGGCAGAGAGTATTTTTGAGCTTGAGGAAAACCTGCATGGAGAACATGTCATCCTTTCGACGCCTATAGCTTATCTGGCAAGCACTTTGAACAACAAGGCAATTATTTTGACCAGCTTGAGCAGCAACAATTGGACACCAAGAAGCATAAAAGAGATGACTAATGCGCATGTTCTGACAAAAACCTGGATACAGGGGAATATTTATACTGAAGAACTTGAAGAGGCAAAGCAAAAACATTATCTGGCTATACTTATGAGATCAATGCTAAAACGCTGTGGAGAAAAGCTTATTACTTTTGAATCAATGCTTTCTGCCAACGGCTATGAAAATGATGGTATACTGGCTGACTATTTTGAAGATCTGCTGACATAAAGAATATTAAAAAAAACAGAGTTACCGTAATTAATTACGGTAACTCTGTTTTTGCTCCGGCATACTATATATTAGAATATATGATAGGAGTGTATGAATTTGTATCCACATGATTATGAAGACTATTATGAGGATGATTTTGAGCGTCAGCCAGAACCTCCATTTGGTCAGTTTGGACCGATATTCGGTCAGGTGATACCTGGAAGTCAGTTTCTTCCGGGAGGAAGACCACCTTTTGGTCCACCACCGGGAGCAGGTGCGGCTGGCGGACCGCCGTCAGGGCCACCACCTTCTTTCACGCCTTCACAGGCTACAGCTCAGAGTATGGGTGTAGGAGGACCAGGTGTTTATGCAGTAGACCCCGGGGCTATCAGGTTTTGCTTATATAAATACTCATACCTGTGGCTTACTAACGGACGACAATTCTGGGCATGGCTGACATTTGTAGGCCAGAATTCGGTTTCGGGCTGGAGATGGACCGGATATAACTGGAGATATTTTGGAACGGATTTGAGAAATATTGATTCATTTGTATGCTATTAGGCAAAATAAAAAAGATGCTCTTAGAGCATCTTTTTATTTTATTATTCGTATGGCGCCTGAAGAAGAATACCTTCGTTTTCGTTATATATGGTATTGAACTGCGTTATGGATATAGGATTTACGCCAAGTCCTACTTCCACAGTATATCCTGGTCTTCTGTATTCCTGGATAAACCAATCCTTATAACCTGCATAAGATGCTTCGGCTGGATTCTCAGAAACAGCATAGCCGCTTAAACGTCCAAACACTTGCGCGATTCTTAAACCTTCCGGCGGAGCGAGGTTCAGATAAGACCAATATATAACTCTTCCCTGGGTGTGGTATGCTAGCACCATTCTGAAGTTGTGTTGTCGTGTAAAGTTGACCAGAGCTATGCTCTCGGGTTCAGTTAAAGGGGCAGTTCCACCATAGCCCTGAGGCGCAGGACTTATGATCCCCATTTCTATTTCATCCTGTTTTTCTTCTTCCCAACTGGCAGGATAATTCAGGTTTATATCCACGCCTCTGATGTTTGCTTTCCATACCCGTGATATAGGTAGCCCGGTGTTGTTTATTCTGTTTACGAACTCATAATAAGGGTTTTGACGGCTTATTCCCTCTAATACAAGGTCTACTCCATCGGGATTCACCATAGGAATAATGTAAATACTTGCCCGGTTCCATATATCACGTGGATTGTAACCTCTGAGTACGAAATTTGAGGAATATGCCCTTAAAAAATTTTCGGTGAACTTCATTAACAATGGTGTAGTAATCCACTCTATTGCATGATGTGCGCCATTATAAAACAACTGTTTCGGCCCTGTTCCAAGCCTGATATAGTACAGATTTTTTCCCTGGACACTTTTTCCGGCAATACCTGTTTCCAGAAACGGATATCTTGCTTTCAGACCCTGGATATCCGTTTCCATTATCCTGTAGGTGTAATCTATATCTGTAAATACCACATCAATTCCATAAGGTACTGTAATAGTGCTACCTACTACAAGGGAATCCGGGTTTATACCAGGATTGGCTGTAAGAATAGAATTTACGGTTGTATAGTATCTTCTGGCAAGGTTATAGATTGTATCTCCTTGACGGATAGTATATGTATCATATCCTCTTAAAAACCGCATGAATATATTCCAGGTGGCAGGACCAACTATTCCATCAGGTGTGAGACCGTTATTTCTTTGAAAAGTAATGACTGCCTGTCTTGTTTGAGCTCCAAATACTCCATCTACAGGACCTGCATAATAACCGACTCTCCGGAGCAGGCTCTGGATTAGTTTGACATAAGGTCCGACAGATCCTAGCTGCAAAGTTTCCATTTTTATATCACTCTAATAAGTTCTCTGTTTTATTTTATTAATCAGTTTATATTTATGTGCCAGATAAAACATCACATCCGAGTTTTTACACGTCAGGCTAGGTGATATAGTTGTATCTTTTTCTGAACTCACCCGGTGTAAAGCTTAACTGCTTTTTGAACAGAAAACTGAAGTAAGGCGTGTTTTCAAAACCACAATTAAGTGCAATATTGGAAATGGGTAAGCTTGTTTTTACAAGAAGTTCTTTTGCTTTTTCCAGCCTTATTTTTGTAATAAATTCGTTAGGAGTGATGCCCAAAGTACGCGTGAAAACCTTATGCAGATGATTTGGGCTCAAGCCTGCAAGCTCTGCCAAATTACTAAGGGTCAACTTGTTTTGGAAATTATGTTTGATGTATTCTACTACTTTTGTAATAACTGCATAATATGGTGATAATGGTACTATACCGTTTAGCAGCGGGTCGCACGAGTCCAGGTAGAGTTCTGATATCAACTGAAGCAGATAAGACTTGAGTAGCATGGCTGAAGTTTTCCCGGGGTTTATGAATTCCTTCAGCAGGGAATCAAAAAGAAATTGATATTTTTTTCCCATTGGTGGGTGGAAAAGCGGGGGGATAGATTCAAGTACCGGGTTTATATAGTAATTTTGAAATTCCTGTTCCTTAATAAAATCATAGGTATCAGAATTCTTATTTGTGTTACCCAGAAGATCAACACAAATAAGATAGCAATTGAACTGCATTATTCCCTGGGTTGTTTGTCCTGGTTTTCTGAATGCAACATCGCCATATTGTACCGGATATACCTTATCATCAAGCACCATTGCTCCATTACTGTCCAAGAAAAACTCAATCTCATAATCATACACATTACGTTTGCTGAATTTATAGCCCTTCGGTAGTTCTGTACCGCTGGTTAGGAAGTAGCTTCTAAGCACTTTTGGTGAAAAGTCTTCCATTGAAATATGAACTTGACTGACATTTGGATTCATAAAGTAACCTGTCCCATAAAACTTCAAATATAATATAATCAGTGTGCTTATTCATAATTACATTTTACCACACAAGTCTGTTTTTTCGAATAGGATATTGTAAACTTGAGAATAAGATATTGAAAAAAACATAATATTTTGAATTTTAAAAAATACAACCATATCATATAATTATACATAGACAAAAATTGTAAATAATATATATAGTACAAACTGGCAAACTTAGTGTAAAGGACATTTCGTAAGCTGATCGGAAAGATTTTCTTTAGTATGTTTCCCGGATTTTATATAAGAAATCACATTGGATATTAGGATAAAATTTCTATCTTAATACATAAAAAATAAAAAAACAGGGGGTAATTTCATGAAGAAAAACATTAGAGTTGCGGCTTTGGTAATGTCAATTTTTCTTGTGGTGACTTTATTGGCAGCTTGTGGTGACAAAGCAGACCAAGATGGCCCTAAAGGTGCATCACAAAACAATGAACCAAAAGAACTAACTGTATGGACTCATCTTACGGAGAAATCGGAATATCCCGTAGTGAAGAAAATTGCTGAGGAGTGGGCAGAGAAAACCGGAAATAAGGTGAAAGTTGTTTATGATCAGAGTAGTTTCCAGGCATATTCACAGGCTGCTGCAAGTAGTAAAGGCCCAGACATTATGTTCGGTATGCCCCACAATGACCTCGGAGTATTTCAGCGGGCAAATCTGCTTGAAGAAGTACCTTCTGATGTGATTGACAAGTCAAAATATGTGGATGTTGCCATAGATGCAGTAACACATAATGGCAAAATTTATGCACTTCCACTTGCGATGGACTCAATGGCTTTGTTCTATAACCCTGAAAAAGTGACTACACCTCCGGCTACATTTGAAGAGTTTATAGAACAGGCAAAAAAAGTAGGTTTTATGTACCACTTTCCGGATTTGTTTTCAAGCTATCCTTTTATAGCCGGTAGCGGAGCATATGTATTTAAAAACAATAGTGGAACTCTTGATGTGAATGATATCGGGCTTGGCAATGAAGGAGCTGTAAAGGGTTATGCGTTAATAAGAAGTTTCATAAAAGAACATAATTTCTTTAAAGCTGATTGCACAGGTGATATAGCAAATGGTAATTTCAAAGCCGGGAAAATTGGATTTTTCCTCGGGGGACCATGGGATGTAGATGGCTTCAGAAAGGCTAATGTCAAGTTTGCTGTTACACCGCTTCCCAAAATGGATGGAAAGATTATGCCAACTTTTGTTTCATTGCAGGCTGCATTTGTAAGCGCAAAGTCAAAAAACAAAGAAACTGCATGGGAGCTTATGAAATACATGGCTGAAAATAGTCCTGTACCTTTATTTAAATCAGGAAACAGAATTCCTGTACTTAAAGCTGAATTAGAAAAGCCTGAAGTAAAGGGAGACAAGATAATTTCTGCGTTTGCAGAACAGGCTTCAAACGGTAATCCTATTCCTAATATACCTGAAATGAATGCTGCTTGGGATCCTGTAAAAAATAACATTCTTCTGGTTGTCAGCGATAAATCCACACCTGAAAAAGCAGGAGTTGATGTGGTAACTCAGATTAAGCAGGGTATATCAACATTACAATCAAAATAAAACCTGTGTTCTGATATTCACATAACTATAAAGATTTGATTTTTGACAGATTTTTAGAATGTACAGATAACATTTAAAACAAAGGCAATAATTATCAGGCTTACAAATTGAGAGGGCTTTCCCTCTCAATTTGTATTAATGAATAACCTATTATTGGAAATATTCTGACAATCCTGTTTTTGTTTAGGAGGAGAAGGAATGAAGAAATTTACCGGCCCAAGAGCTGGCATACAACCGTATTTATTCTTGTCGCCAGCACTGATATCGATTTTTCTTATTAGTTTTTTACCAGTTGTATATACTATTTTTCTTGCATTCACAAATTATAGCCTTAACCATTTGGACGACTACAAGATAATAGGTATGGAAAATTTCGGGACTATCCTTACAGGACATTTAAGACCTATATTCCTGCCTGTGTTTCTATGGACTGTGTCCTTTGCATTGATAACAACCACAGGGTCTTTTCTTATCGGATTGATTATGGCAATTGTACTAAATAACCGCAATATGAGAGAAACAAGGATATATCGTGCCATTCTCATAGTACCCTGGGCATTGCCTTCTACGATAGCAGTGCTTGCGTGGCAAGGATTGCTGAATGAAACCTATGGCGGGATAAACGGAATGCTGGGGCTTCTAAACCTTCCTAATAATATTCCCTGGCTGAATGACCCTTTTTGGGCAAGAGTGGGATTAATCATAGTATCCTTATGGCTGGGCTTTCCTTATATGATGAATGTTTCACTGGGAGTGCTTCAATCAGTAGAACCATCCCTTTATGAGTCAGCAGATATGGATGGAGCAACATCGTGGCAAAAATTCAGGCGTATAACACTTCCTTTGATTACGTCGGCATCACTTCCTCTTGTAATATCATCTTTTGCATTTAACTTTAATAATTTTGGTGCAGCGTACCTGATTACCCAAGGAAATCCGCCAAGACCGGACACGCAGTTTGCGGGGTTTACTGACATACTTACAAGTGCGGGCTACAAAATGACAGCTCAATTTTTCAGGTATGATTTAGCTTCAGCTCTCAGTATATTGGTTTTCCTGGTAATTGGAACAATTACTCTTGTAAACATGAAACTGACACGGTCCTTTGAGGAGGTGGATTAAGTTATGGAAGAAAACACTTCTACAAATATCAGAAGAACGTACAGGAAAAGGTTAAGGCCTTCAGAGTTGAGAACACTCTGGATAAGTAGATTTTTCGTCTGGATAGTGATTTTGCTTACTCTTTTTCCGACGATATGGGTGTTTGCAGCATCTATGTCAAGAGGGGACAGTTTTTTCCTCGGTTCGGTTTTTCCGAAGGAATTTGCCCTGGATAACTATAAAGGATTATTTACCGATACCAACTTCCCACTCTGGCTGTTGAACAGCTTTAAAGTGAGTACCGGTGCATCTATATTTCAGTTGGTACTGACTGCAACGGCTGCATATGCATTTTCCAGGATGAGGTTCCCCGGAAGAAAATACGGACTGATGTCTTTGCTGCTGCTGCAGATATTCCCCTCCGCAATGTCCCTTTCTGCTATATATGCTGTTATTTACAGATTTGATCTTATAGACAACATGGGGATACTTATTGTGATTCTGGCAGGGGGAAGTGCATATAATATCTGGCTGCTGAAAAACTATATTGACAAGCTGCCCAGAGAACTGGATGAGGCTGCTGTAGTAGATGGTGCGGGGCATTTGCAGGTATTCTGGAGGATTATTCTGCCTCTGGCAATGCCAATGCTTGTAGTTATTTTCCTGTTCACCTTCATTGGTGTTTACAGCGAATTTATGATATCGAGTATCGTTGCACAATCGCCTGAAAACTATACTTTACCTGTAGGACTCAGGACTTTTATAAATAATCAGTTCTCTGCACACTGGACATTGTTTTCCGCTGCTGCTGTCGTTTCATCTTTACCTATAATGGTAATGTTTATGCTGCTTCAGAAATTTATACAGGGTGGACTTGCAGCAGGTGCTGTAAAGGGTTGATTTATTATAGATTTGAAGAAAATTAAATTGGCGGAGGAAAAACTGTGGAATTTGGAAAACCGGATTGGAAGACATACGAACAGGGTATTCAAAAGGAATGGCTTATAACAAACGGTACTGGTGGTTATGCCTCATCGACTATAATTGGTGCGAATACGAGAAGGTATCACGGGTTGCTTATTGCTTCTTTGAATCCCCCGGTAAACAGATGCATGCTGCTGTCAAAGATAGATGAAAGCGTTATTGTTGACGGCAATACACATGAACTATGTTCTTATGAATCGTCTGAAGGTATAAAACATGGGTATCACTACCTTGAGCGAGTTACTGTAAAACATCTGCCTGTCTTTAATTTCAGGGTAGAAGATATTTTTATTGAGAAAAAAATCAGTATGGTGTATGGTGAGAATACAGTAGTCATTGCTTATCATATTATTAATGGTTTGAGAGATATTAAGCTAAGACTTACGCCTCTAGTAAACTGCAGGGATCATCATGAGAACTCAAATAAGGCTAATATGAATTTCAGGCAGCAATGCAGCTTAAGAAGTGTTGTTGTGTTTCCAGAGGGGTACGATAATAGAAACGGAGTTAATATTTTTTGTAGTACTGGTTCCTTTGTTCAGGAAAAAGACAAGTATTTAGTTAATATGGAATATGCAATTGAGAGGGAGCGTGGACTAAACTCAAAAGATGATCATTACATTCCCGGATATTTTGACATTAAGTTAGACGCAGGGGAAGAAAAATACATATCAGTCCTCGCAACTACTGAGAGGATAATCAAGAATACTGATGGTAGAGCGCTGATAGATGCTGAGGAAAAAAGGGTTGAAACCCTAGTTGATTCTTCAGGGTATATTGATGGATTTGCAAGGCAGCTTGTGGCTGCCAGCGATAAATTTATTGTTGCCAGGCAGTCTACCGGAACAAAGACAATAATTGCAGGTTATCCATGGTTTACTGACTGGGGAAGGGATACAATGATTGCTTTTCCGGGGTTGACTTTAGCTACAGGCAGATTTCAGGATGCCAGAGAGATACTCCATACATTTGCCAGATATGTAAAGAACGGACTTGTTCCAAACATGTTTCCGGATGAAGGTCAGGAACCCATATACAACACTGTAGACGCTTCCTTATGGTATTTTGAGGCAATAAACAAGTATCTGCAATATACGGGAGATCATGAGTATATTAAGAATAAACTCTTTGGTATAATGAATGAAATAATCCATGCTTATGCTACAGGTACGGATTTTGGAATAAAAATGGATAGAGACGGTCTTATTTCGGCAGGTGACAAAACCACTCAGCTTACATGGATGGATGTAAAGGTCGGGGATTGGGTTGTGACACCAAGACATGGAAAAGCGGTAGAGATTAACGCGCTATGGTATAATGCACTGAAAATTATGGCAAACCTTTCTGAAAAGTATGGATATACTAATACCAATTATGAAGAGATGGCTTCGAAAGCCAAAAAAGCATTTATCGACAGCTTCTGGAATGAAAAGGAACAATGCCTTGTTGATGTCATTACTGAAGGCAAAAAGGATTGCAGTATAAGGCCAAACCAAATATTTGCAGTAAGTCTTTCGCATCATATCATTGAAGGAGATATGGCAAAAAAAGTAGTCAGCAGAGTGTGGAAGGACTTGTATACGGCGTATGGACTTAGAAGCTTAGCTCCTGATGAGAAAGACTATATAGGAATTTACAAGGGCGATATATATAAAAGGGATGGGGCATATCACCAGGGGACTGTGTGGGCATGGCTGCTCGGTCACTTTATAACAGCTTATATGAAAGCTTTCGGGTATAATGAGGATAGTAGAAAACAGGCATTACGATTTATAGAACCTATGAAGGATCATATGAGAGATGCCTGCATAGGATCGATTTCAGAGATTTTTGACGGCAATGAGCCTTTATTGCCGAGAGGGTGCTTTGCGCAGGCGTGGAGCGTTGCAGAGATACTTAGGGCATATGTTGAAGATATATATCCTCATATTAATAAAAAATTGTTCCCCCATAGGGTTAATTGAAAGTTTTGTTTTCAAGATATCAAGTATATTTGATATCTTTTTTCTTTTCTATATGGATTGTCCGGCGTAATAATGTTTGATAGCCCCTTTTTATTTCTTTACTATGTACAAGCGGCAGGATATACTTATATTAATATGAATTGTTCATAAAAAGGAGTGTCTTAAGACATTTATGGGCTTACGCAAGGGACAGAGAGAATTGGTTGAACAATATAGGGGAGGGTATTGTGCTGTACCTGCTATTCCTGGTGGGGGGAAAACGCATTGCCTTTCACTTTGGGCTGTAGAAATGATATCGCAGGGGTTGCACAGGCCTGGCAAAATATTGATAGTTACATATATGAACAGCGCAGTAAATAACTTTAAGCAGCGTATTTCCCGTGAGTTGGCAAACAGGGGTATCGGAAGCAATAAAGACTACTTTGTGTCAACCATACATGGCCTTTGTCTGCAGATAATCAAAGAGAAACCTGACCTGGTAATGGCTAATGAAGATTTTGATATAGTAGACGGAGTTACTAAGATACATATTATAAGCAGCGCAATTGATGAGTGGAGAAAGAAAAATGAAGACATATTCAGACTGTACATTGAAGAATCAAATCTTAGTACCAGTAAAATTGCGGAAACATATAAAAACTGGCAGGACAAGTTGTGCAGTGTGATGCTTGCAGCCATAAGTGAGTTTAAATGCAGGGGGATAAATCCTGCAGAAGCAAGGGAGAACTGCAAAACTCTGCCTAAAAACTCACTTTTAAAACATGCTGCTGATATATATGAAATATATAATAAGAAGATAAAAATGAGCGGATTTCTGGATTTTGATGATATGCTGTATAATGCAAAAAGGATTCTTTCAGAAGATGAAATGTTGTTAGAAAAATACCGCAGTAAATATACTTTTGTATGTGAAGATGAAGCACAGGATTCCAATCTCATCCAGAGTGAAATACTGACAATGATAGCTGACGGAAACTTGCTTAGAGTAGGTGATAGTAATCAAGCTATCTGCGGAAGTTTCACCAGCAGCGACTTTACCTTATTTAAAAATTTTTGTGATATGCCCGGAACTACAGTTTATAATATTACCCAATCCAGTAGAAATACCAAGGAAATAATAGATATTGCAAACTATTTTGTTAATTATGTCAGGGAGAGGCATCCGGTACCTGAGTGCAGAGATAGCTTGCTGCCTCAGTATATCGAGCCTGTTGGTATAAATGATGAAAGGCCAAACCCTGTAAATAAGGAATATGGAATAAGAGCGGCAGTGCTGGGGTCATGGGAAGAAGAGGCGGAGGTAGTAGTAAGGGAAGCATATAGCATGATTAAAAAGCATCCGGACAAGACTATAGCTATACTTATACCAAGTTCATGGAAAATCAGTTTTGTAGTAAAACTACTCGAAGCGAAAAACATTCCGTATGAGGAACTTGACAGCACGTCCGGTGAAAAAAACAAGACAGTGAAAAAGCTTGGAAGGGTTATAGATTTTATTTCATGTCCGGAAAACAGCGAGAAATTTGCCGCTGTAATGAATGAATGCTTTCTGATAGAAGAAGACAAAGATGATACCGATACGGATAAAGAAGATGGAAATTCCCGGGCGAAAAACCATAAAGAACAGCTGATTCAATACTTAAAAAAGCTATCTACGGAGAAGCTTCTTTACCCAATAGGTGGTGAAATAGATACAAGGGCTGTACCTGAAGATTTATTAAAGTCAAAAATATGGGCAGATTTCACTGAGAAGCTTGAATTAGTCAGAGAATTATTGGAATTTCCTGGTACTGTAGTAGAAAAATTAATTTTATATATAGCAGAAAAGCTTGAGTTTGACAGGGAAGAAAGAGCAATTGCACAAAAGGTGGCGGGAGATGTAAGATATCTTATGAGTCAGGACCCTCACTGGCGACTGGTAGATCTTGCACTTGAACTTCTAAGTCCTAAGAACATTTTTAATTTCTTTGCGGGCTTGGTGTGGGATTTGAAGGGATATGAACCTAAACCGGGCGTTGTCACACTAGCTACATACCATAAATCAAAAGGTCTTGAGTGGGATACCGTCTTTCTTTCTGGCTTAAATTATGCAGACTTTCCTGTAGAGCTGAATGATAAGTTTGTTGGTGAATACTGGTTCCTGAAACAAGAATATAAAAACCCCCAAGCACTGGTAAAGGCAGATATTCAAAAGATTTTTGAGGGTAACCCGTGCTTAGACTCCATAATGGAATCCAAGCTGGAAACCATATCTGAGAAAGCAAGGCTGCTTTACGTGGGTATAACACGAGCAAAACAGTATTTATATTTATCCGGTTATCATGCAAATAAGGGAAAAAGGAATGAGGTACCGGCATCAAAATATCTTGTTGAACTTAAACGATATATAGATGACAATAGTAAAAGTGAATCCGTGAATCTGGAAGCTGGGAGGGGATTGAGTGGCTAACAACTCTGTTTTTAAAGAATATTTTTTGTTTACCCAGCATTCTCTCTCTACTTTTGACAGCTGTCCTTTGAAATTCAGGAAAAGATATCTGGAAGGCTTGAAATGGGATAGTTTTCCTGATGAGAATATAAAGAAAAGGCTTGAAATGGGTAATAACTTCCATCTTCTGGCACATAGGTACTTTTTAGGCATTGAAACCGGACTGGATAAATCTGAAGAAGAATGTGAAGAACTTACCAAATGGATGGAAAATTTAAAAAAATCTTTTTCAAAAGACAGATTTGACATATGTCTTCCGGAATACAAACTTAGGATGTCAAAAGATAAAATGAAGCTTGAAGCAAATTTCGATTTGATAATACTACGTGATGGGTACATGGAGATATGGGACTGGAAGACTCACGGAGAGAATAAAAAGGGCAGGAAAAGCATAATAGGAAACAAACTAAGAGATAGCTTGCAAACCAAGGTATATATGTATGTATTAAAAGAGCAGGCGGCTTTGATTGCAGGAGAGGAAGTGGATTGTGACAGAATAAGCATGCATTATTGGCAGCCTGATCCTCCTGGAACGCTGGCGGAAATCAGATATGATAACCTTATGCATGAGGAGTTTGGAAACATTCTTGCAAAAAAGATTGACGACATATTCGGTTACGACTATTCAGGGTTTGATAAAGCTATATATGCAAAGCATTGCAAGTTCTGTGAGTTTAGCTGGTATTGTAACAACGAAAGAATAGATTTTAAGGCTATTGAGGAAAATGAGGATATTTTTGAAGAACTGGAGTGGGATAACGTAACAGAGATATACTGAGGAGTAGATTATGCAGGTTAGTTTCAATATACTAAACAAGGGAATGAAAATACCTGCCGAACTGATAGAAGCGGCAGGAGGAGACGAACTTATAGCAAGGATATTCTTCAACAGGGGTTACAGAGATCCGAAAAATGTAAAGCAAATGCTTAAGGAGGAATTGTACGAACCTACAAATCCTTATGAATTTCCGGATATGGCTGGAGCGGTTGAAAGGATAGATAAGGCGATAGCTTCGGGTGAGAAAATCGCAGTATATGGTGACTATGATGTCGACGGTGTAACAAGTACAGCCACACTTGTACAGAGTTTGAGAATTTTCTCCGATAAGGTTATTTACCATGTACCCGACCGGTTTACCGAAGGGTACGGAATGAATGCTGATGTTATAAGAGATATGGGTGTCCGGGGAGTATCTCTGATAATTACATGTGATTGTGGAATATCAAACATCAATGAGATTGGAATAGCAAAAGAGCTGGGAATGGATGTAATAGTGACTGACCACCACAATCTTCCGGAACAACTTCCTCCTGCGGATTACGTACTAAACCCTAAGCTTCTTGCTGAGGGCCACAGAGCCAGAAATCTTTCGGGCTGTGGAATGGCTTATTTTTTGTGTTCAGCATTACTATATTCAAAAGGAATGGAAAATAAAGCAGATGACCTTCTTGACCTTCTTGCATTGTCGCTAGTTGCTGATGTTGTAAGTCTTAACGGGGAAAACAGGTATTTGCTAAAAAAGGCTATACCAGTATTATTCAATACTAACCGTATAGGGCTAAAAGAGCTTTTTACCATAATAGAGAAAACAGCAAAAATGCAGTCTGAAGAGGATATTGCTTTTCAAATAGCTCCGAGAATAAATGCTGCCGGGAGAATGGAAACTGCAAGACTGCCTGTAGAATTATTCTTAAGCGGCAATCGGCAGGAAAGCGAAGAAATTGCCCTGAAAATCGATTTTTTGAATAAGGAAAGGAAGAGAGTACAGCAAGAAATCATTAACCAAGCTATAGCACAGGTTGAGGACAAAAAGAAGAATAAAACTGTTCTTGTTCTTTTTAATGAGTATTGGCATCACGGAATCATAGGAATTGCAGCAGGAAAAGTTTGCGAAACATATAGAAAACCTGCCATCTTACTTTCGATGAAGGAAGATGGCAAAACAGTTGTAGGCTCAGCCAGGTCCGTAGAGAGTATAAATATATATGAACTTATAAAGGAGTGCAGCAGCAAACTTATTAAGTTTGGCGGTCATAGTCAGGCTGCAGGGCTTTCTTTAAACCGGGATGATGTGGAAGCCTTTACAATTGAAATTGAAAGGTTGGCTGAGAGAAGGTTCTTTATTAGGGATACAATTCAAATCGATGTAGATGCAGAACTGGATCTTGGGGAAATTAATGAAGAACTGAATAACAGGCTGATAAGTGCAGGTCCTTACGGCGAGGGTTTTGAGCCACCTTTTTTTGCAACAAGAAATGTTACGGTTGTAAGTGACAGGAAGACAGAAAAAAATCATCACATAATGGTACTAGCGGGAGAAAACGGTATAAGAATTCCGGCTGTGAAATGGTTTGGCGAAAACAAAAGCCTTCAGGATAAAAAATTTGATATTGCATATAAAGTAGGGGTAAATACTTACCGGGGCAACTCTGAAATTCAATTGACACTTGATAGCCTTTTAGAGACTGAAGGAAATCCTGTTAAGGCTTTTTCCGGGCGGTTTATAGAAGGGAGAGGCTTTTCACTTGCAGAACTCTTAAAAAAACATAAAAACAGTTTGATTTTTTTTGAAGGGTTAAGGGCAAACTGTCCGGTAAGAAATACAGTAACCAGATACAACATTCATAAAACAGACAATCTGATACTGCTTTCCACACCTGCTAGTACAATTATTCTCAGAGAGGCTATATCTCTTGCAAACCCAGAAAATGTGATTATCAGCTTTTTGTATAATCCAGACTATTCAATGAAAGGTTTTTTAGTGAATCTTTTGGGAGTAATTAAGTACCTGATAAACAACGAAAGCGGCAAAAGTAATTTTGAAAGCCTGTCTTCAAAACTATGTGTTGAGGAAGGAATAATAAAAGCAGCTTTAAAGTATCTGAAAAGCCTTGGCAAGGTGGAATATTCAGTAAATTTGGGTGAAGAAGCATTACAGTTTTATATGCCTGATGATAATAGGACCGGAATAGATATGAAAACTTCCGGTTTTGACAAAAGTCCTAAAAAGTATGAGTCTAATTTAAAAGAAGCTTTGGCTGAAAAAAGTTCGTACCAACAGTTTTTACTAAAACTTGAGATTGAAAAATTTAATGAGTACTTAAAGTAGTGCAGTTAACAGGCTAAACTTTTATGTCTACATGACTACCTTTATGAGGTGTAACGGATTGTTCCATGACTTTTGCATTTGCATTCTTCATGTCGTTGAGAAGCAGAGATACCGATTGAGCGTCTTGGTTCATGGACTTTCTTAAAGTAGCAATGTTTAGGGCTTGCTTTATACTGCTAAGAGATTCGAGAGGAATACTGCCTATATTCATATAAACACCTCCGGAAAAATATTATAATTATTACTTATTATATCATTTTTTTTTAGTATTTAAAATAAGGCTAAATACCTAAAAAAACCATCTATCATTTTGATAGATGGTTTTAGTTTAACTGTTTAGTTTGCGGGCTGTTTGTCAGCAGGCTGCTTGTCCTTAGGTTGCTTATCCTTAGGCTGTTTGTCAGCAGGCTGCTTGTCCTTAGGTTGCTTATCCTTGGGCTGTTTGTCAGCAGGCTGCTTGTCCTTAGGTTGCTTATCCTTGGGCTGTTTATCAGTAGGCTGCTTATCCTTAGGTTGCTTATCCTTGGACTGTTTGTCAGCAGGCTGCTTGTCCTTAGGTTGCTTATCCTTGGGCTGTTTATCAGTAGGCTGCTTATCCTTGGGCTGTTTGTCAGCAGGCTGCTTGTCCTTAGGTTGCTTATCCT